>JBATIA010000152.1:0-2532 GCA_049667415.1 Ignavibacteriaceae bacterium | reverse complement strand
GCGGACACAGACAACGATCGAATAGTAATGTTGAATCTTAACGGTGAAATTTTAGGAGCAAGATCGGTCAAGAGGCCAATTGCTCTAGCTCAGGATTACAGTATGAATCTTATAGTATGCGGTCAGTTTGACACAACTGTTAGCGGACAAAATCAAACTTATAGTGCTGTATTTAAGATTGATCTTGTATCAACGTCCCATCAAATTGACACTGCCCCCACCAAAAGACTATTACCTCGTCCTATTGACTTGAACAGACCTCTAGTAGAATATACCGGAGCTTGTGCATTTTTTAACAACATTTTCTATATTTCTAGAAAGGGACCAAATAACACAAGTTTTGTAGATCCAGATAATTCGATTTTAATTTTCAGTCCGAAAAAATTATTGGGGTTGCAAACTGAGGGTGATACTTTAATTGGTAGAGTACCTAATATAGATCCTTTAGGCCAGGGGGTGGTTTCAGCATATAGTATTAGTTCATTAAGTTCATTTAATGATCAAAGTATAGATATTGTATTAACATTAACTGGGGATAACAGCTTTAAGGCACAATGGCTAGAATATGTTATTACTCCAATTGACCAGCGCTATCAAAGCAATTTTGCTCCTAATTCGGGTCTTTCTTTTATGATTCCGAACAGGTTTGCCCGACCAGAAGGTTGCACTGTTGATCGAAGTAATAATATTTACATTGCTGATGCTGGGAAAGATAGTATTTATAAGTTCAATTCATTTGGAGATGAACTACAATCATTTGGAGGACCAGATTTCTTTAATGAGCCTTATGCTGTTGCTTTCTTTGATAAAACTCTTTACGTTGCCGATACAGGAAATAATCGAATCGTGCGATTTATTTTATCAACTGATCAATAATCCGATTTACAAAAAATGAAAAATTTTATTTTAGTGACTTTAATTTTCTTTTATCTCATTCCCGCATCTTTCTCACAGAATAGGGTAAAAATACTAACATACAATATTCTAAATTATCCCAACTTTTCTACTGAAAAAAATGCAAAATACCAGTTGATATTTAATGAAGCTAAACCGGATGTTGTCGCGGTCCAGGAGATTCTTTCTCAGAGTGGAGTAAATTCATTCTTAAGTAATGCTCTTGGTATTTCGTTTAAAGCTGCTACATTTTTTAATGGTCCGGATACAGACAATGCGCTTTTCTATAAAGATTCCATTTTCACAATTCTTACTTCTGAGATTATTCCCAACTCGCCTCGGTACATTACTAAATATGTTCTTCAGCATAATTTTACGCAAGATATAATTGTTATTTATATTGCTCATTTTAAAGCCGGGACTACACAACCTGATGAATTCAATAGGGAACAGGAAGCAGCTAGATTAAGAATCTATACAGACCAACTTTCAGCTGGAACAAATTTTATGCTTCTTGGTGATCTTAATCTTTATCGTTCGACTGAAGCGTCGTACGTTAGATTACTAGATCAAACAAACTCAGGTTATTTCTTGGATCCGGTTAACAGACCTGGCAATTGGCATGAGATGTCTTCATTTGCAGATGTCCACACGCAATCGACAAGATTAGCTCAATTACCTGATGGGGGATCTAATGGCGGGCTCGATGATAGGTTTGATTTTATTTTAATATCTCAATCTCTAATGAATTTTGGTGGTGTTGATTATGTAACTGGTTCATATTGGGCTTATGGAAACGATGGACAACATTTTAATCAACAGATTGTTAACCCACCTTATCCGATTTCGGAAGAAATTGCTTTTGCTCTGCATGATGTTTCCGATCATTTACCCGTAATAGCTGAGTTTGATTTTGGAGTAGTGAATGATATTGAACCGATTAATCCATTGGTAACAACTTTTAATTTATTCCAAAATTATCCTAATCCATTTAATCCTTCCACAAAGATTAGATTTGAGTTACCACAATCAACTCACGTTAAGCTCCTATTATATGATCTGCTAGGGAGAGAAATCAAAATTATTTTTGATGGAGAGGCATTGGCTGGAATAAATGAGGTAGTACTTAATGCTGGAATCCTTACAAGTGGAATATACTTTTATACCCTTATTTCAAAGGAATTTATATCTACAAAAAAACTTACGATTTTGAAGTAGCAAGCAATACTTTTCAGTCAAAATTGTTTGTAAAACAACCCTCAAAATCATAATTTTACTATTCATATTTTCTCAAATTATCAAGGATAAATAATGGCTGAAGTTAATGGTAAGATTATTCAGGTAATTGGGCCTGTAGTAGATGTTGAATTTGAAGAAGGTCACCTCCCGGAAATATACCACGCAATTAGGATTCCCCGGACTACAACTGAAGGTGTTAAGGATGAACTTATCGCTGAAGTACAGCAGCATTTAGGTGAAGATAGAGTTAGAGCAGTTGCGATGGATTCTACTGATGGATTGGTTAGAGGAATGGAAGCTATTGATACTAAAGAACCAATATCAATTCCGGTTGGCCCCGAAACTCTGGGAAGATTGATAAATGTTATAGGTAAGGCGATTGACGGTTTGGGTGAATTA
>JBATIA010000151.1:0-10735 GCA_049667415.1 Ignavibacteriaceae bacterium | reverse complement strand
AATAAAAGAGCCAGGCTAATGTTACTCTGTGCGAACTTATTCAGTGAGTTAAAAAATTCTTTTTCCAATAAAGTTTGTTTCTGCTCGTAAGTTAGTTTTTCAAAGTCTTTCCTTCTCTGTTTTTCCGCTTCGTATTCATATTCAAGACTATATCCACTTATTGAATTACGTTTTTTTATAATCTCTATTACCTGGTTGCTTCGAAGTTGTTTAAGTAAGATATGATAACCGAAAATATCATTAAGTCTTATAGTTCTATTTAAAAAATCATTTGCATATAAAGTGCTGGATGTGATCCAGAAAATATTTTTACTTGTTTTTGAAATTATATCTGTAAGTGTTTTCAAACAATTAAAACCTTTTAAGCTTCTTAGATACATATGCTGCAGATTTTCAATCACTACTATCTGTCTGTTCTCCTCCATATTCAGATATTTAACAAATTCTTCAATCCCTAAAAATTTTTCGGGTAAAAACACCTCACCCAAAATCCTTAATAAATCTGTTTGATTGCAGACTGAAGATTGAATACTCAATCGTTTAATAGTATTTTCATTTTCTAATTTCTTAAGAGCAATATTCAGAAACGAAGTTATTCCACCGCCTTTTTCAGCTGAAACAATTACTGGTGCGTATCCACCGTTTAGCCAGTTGTTGTAAGCCATTTGCAACTGACTTTCTTCAAGTTCCCTTGGAATATAAAGCCTGTCATTTTCCAAAGGTGATAATTGAAACAATCTGCGATAAATATAAGGCAGTTTTTCTAGAGTACTATTTGCGCTTGATAAGAAATCAGAAATTTCAGATGCAATTGATTCTGAATATTCAGTAAGTCCAAATTGTTTTTTTGTATCATAGTAAAATCCGAATCCTTTTTTGAAGTAAATTTTTATTTTATCAAAAAGAAACGGTATAAAATTTCTAAAAATTGAAAATAATCTGTCTCTGGTTTCTTTTACTTTTGCCTTGGCTTTTGCCTTAGCCAATTGAACTCTGATTTCAATTATTTTTGAACTTTGTGTAAAGCTGTTTAATTCTTCACAATACGCTGCAATTGAACTCCTGAGATCTTTGAGAACAATTTCGCATAATGATTTAAAAGAATTTAACAATTGCTCTTGCTTATCCTGACTCACTTTTATTCCATCGAATGCTATTCCTTTTATATCGGATAATGATAAGTTCTCCTTTACAGCCGCTGATATTGCTGATTCAAGGCTGAAATCTGCCATATTACCCAAATTAATAAGCTCAGACTGAATATTTTTTAAGTCAACTGAAATGTTTTCCTTAATTTTTTCTAAAGATACCAATAACTTTGGAAGTGTATTGAATGAGATAAATTCACGAGGATAAATTTCATCTATTTCGGAAGATTTAATTTTTCTATCATAAGTAGTAGTTTCTACAAATGCCCGCTTTTCTATGAGCGATCGCAGTTGATTTTTAATTGTCCGCCTTGCTTCATTAATCATCCCTTGTAATCTTAAATCAGACAAAGAATTTATTAAGTTCGGTATCACTGAAGATAGGAGAACTTTCTGTAAATTTTCCTTAGAGAATGCAACCAAGCGTTCCAGATTCTGTAGATCAGACGTAGACTGGCTAAGCTTTTCTAAAATAAAATCGAATGCGCCTGAAATTTCTTTGAACTGAGGATATATCTGAATTTTATTTTTAACAGAGAGTGATTTTTCAAACTTGAAGAAATCATCTAAAGCTGAATAACGAATTGAATGCAGGTCATATTCTAATTCCCAATCTTCACCCAGCGCATAAAGAGTATTGTCCCATTCTCTGATTGCCTGATTAAACTCATTTTTTACCGATTTAAGGTGCTTTTCTATTCTCTTTTTATTGAAGCTAGATTTTTTAATTTCTATTGTACCAACTCGTTTACAGGTAAAATAAAACTCATCGCTGCATTTCTGTATTGAGTTAGTTATGATTTTTTTTATTTCACTTTTTAATGATTCAAGTTCAGCTATAATTGTTTCGGGATTTTTTGTTGATCCCCTAACGAGGGCTTTACTATAGCCTTTAACAAAATTCGAAATGTATTCAGCATCATATTTTTCATCATAATTCCAGAATTCTATTGATTTTTCACTAAGCATTTTAATAATATCTTCATAAGCCAGAGAAAGATGTTTTAAAAGTTTATTCCGTAAATAATAAAAACCTACATTTCTTAATGGAATTTTTTGATTCCAATATTTAACCTCAAGGGGTTTTTTATTTATTTTGATTAAAACAAAATTGGTTACTCTAATAATTAACTGATGAGTTTTGTAGAAAACAGATTTAAATCTTTTTGCTAACCGAGTTATATTTTTATCATCTGTTAAAGGTCTAAATCTTTTGTCGGATTGTTCAACTTCAACAATCGGTTCAAATTGTATTAATGCATTATTTAGTTCTTCTAATAATCCGGGGAACAGATTTTCAAAGCTTAATGATTCATTCTTTTGATAATGTTTATCTATCAGTATAATTATATCATCACAAACTTTCCTGGCATTTTGTGTATTGAGAATCATTTGATTCTCATCGTAATCAGGGAAGGCTTCGCGAAGATCTGTTATCGAATTAAAAAATTCTATAAACCTGTCAATATTGTCAACAATGACAGTCTCGTAGTTCTGTTCAACAGCAGAAAAGATCTTATTATTTATTTCTTCAGGCAGATAATTCATTAATACAATTTAATCTAAATGAGTAAAACTATCGATAAAAAAAGCCTGCCCGTTACAACAGGCAGGCCTGGTATAATTAAAAATATTATCAGTAAGACATTGCCGAGAGAATGCTTAATCCAAATACTGCCATAAGTATTGCAGTTAATATTGCAGCGATAACGAAATACACAACTATCAATATTATAATGCTTACTACCAGGTAACCTACTTTCTTATCTTCTGCAGTCTTCATTAGTGGTGTAAGTCCCAGGTACATAAGAAATAATCCATATAATCCTATTAAACCTGCAAGCCAGCCGAGAGCTGGAAAGATATTTAATATTCCTGCTACCCAAATCGGTGTCATTGAATATGCAACGAGCTGAACAGCTCTACCCATATTCTTTTGTGAACCGAAGCTTGGTGCAAGTGCATCAATAACAAATCCAGCAATTAATACAGATAGAAAAGCGTTTATTATCTGTACTAAACCCATAGCAATACCGTAAGTGTAGGATGTAAAGCCAAACATACCGATCACTCCCCAACCAATTATAGTTGCAATAGTTGGTATTAAAGCGAGAGGAAGTACATAACCTAAAAGAATTTGCTGTATATTAGGCTCCTCCGCAGCAACAGCTTCCCACTCAGTTTTAGGAGTTATAATAATGTTTTTTGCCCGTTCTACAAGGTTCATAAGCTACTCCTTTTTATGTTGATGATAATGAAAGAGATTAATTTTTCACTCAGAAATTGCACCGGCATTTTTCATTGCTTCTAGCTTACCTGTATCTATTTCATCAATAGCAGACTTAATTACTGCCATCGGGACATTATTACCATTTACAGAAACCATGAACCTACCCGATACGAGTACTTCAATGCTTCCATACTGATCCTGGTTATTATATTTTTCGAATGCCTTATGCCCTTTATACTTAATTGTCTTTTCATAACCTGCCTCCGTCTCTTTATCAATTTCTGTCATCGCCCAACCCCAGGCGGCAAAACCAGCTAATCCACTGGCACCTGTCATATCGGTAATTTCAATATCTATGCTTTTAGAATATTCCTCATTGTTATAATCTGCGTTCGCCCTGGAGATTGTAAAGCCCATCGCACCGCTTTTTTCTCCCTCAGCATTTGTTCTTTTCAAATCACCAATCGATTCGGGCAGCAATGATTTTAACTCACGGAAATCCACGACTTCATATTTTTTACCTTCTTCCATATTCTTCTGAACTTCCTTCATGTTGTCAACAAAATCATCCAGACTTTTTATACCGGTCTTTTCTTCAGATTCAGTTTTTTGTTTTTCGTCGGGTTGGTTTTCACCGCTTTTGCCGCAGCCCCACAGAATAAATATAAGGGATAAAATAAAGATAGAAATAATCTTAGTTGACATTTTGCCTCCTTTATTTAATAAAGTTATTATCGAATTTTAGGATGGATCGTCCTCACTATCATTCGAAAGACTATTTAAACTATAAAAATTAGAAATGCTTACAGATATAATGGGTAAAACTTAGTGAAATTGTGAGTTCAAAGCAAGACTTAAGGTTGCTAAACTATGCCATGAAATGATTGAATTTCTTAAAAAGAAAATTTTATTCTTGCATAAAATGTTGTGCCAAACTCACCATATTCAGTTAAAGGTTTTCCTCCAAAAAGCATACTTATTAAAAAGAGATCAAGATTGGTTATAATCGAGTAGTTTATTGAAGGAACAATCACAAATGATTTATCATTTGGGTTAAATAATCCGAAAAGCGTTCCTCTGAGTAACGGTGTGATATCGTAAGCAAACTCCTGATAAATTGACCATCTTGCTGCCGAAAGCATTCCTAATGAGAGTGCTTCTTTCTGGAAAAGATGCGTATTGGAAGTTTTACCATTGTTGGTATACAAAATTTCAGTGTGAATGTAAAAAGTATTGGGAAAAGTGTAATCACCGGAAAGTGCAAAAGTTATTATAGGTTTTTCTGCAGAAGAAAGAGATGATTGATTAATCTGCTGATAAACTAAAATTGTGTCAGGCATATCCGGTGCCTGGCTTACCAAAACTTCTCCTCTGAATCCTGCTTCAAGTATGTCTCCGACCCAACTAAAACCAGTTAGCCAGCGTTTAAATCTCATCCCGGCAATTAAATTAAAATCATAATCCCACTGATTTAAACTCCAAAGTCCAGATAAAATTTGATTGTTGGGATCATTCGCTGGTTTATAAGCTACATCCAATTTAGTTACAGGACCAGTATAGTACTGAACGCGGATCGCATCAGCAGCAGGTCGTTCCTCATAATCAAAATCAAGAACATTCAGCGGATTGAAAAGATCGGTTGGATTCCAAACCCAGCATGTGCCCCAGGCGACACGTTGCCTTCCTAAAGTAATTTGAAGATCGTTAGTATAATAATCGATCCAAAACCTATCGACCTCAAAATAACCCAATGATTTATTCGATTCCCACAAAAAAGCATCCAGACGAACAAAATCGCGCGGTGTTTTTATCAAATCTTTGTAGAATGGAATTTTTTCGGTTGAATTACCATAAAAAGATCTGAATCTGAACTCAAGTGCCGATGTGATCTCATCAGTCGCATACCATTTTGTATTTAAACGAAGGTGTATTAAATGATCATTTAGTCGTTCATCAATTTCGGAAATCTTGCTGGAACTGAACAGATATTTTGCATATGCATTGTACTCGATTGGTGACAATTGTGCATTAGCGTGAGTAAATGGAATAAAAATTAGTAGAAAAAGAATCTTAACTTTTTTGAGATAGCATTTCATCTTTAATCCTGTCAGATTCAACGGCTCCGTCGCGTAAAGTAATAACTCTGTGAGCTCGCTGGATTACCCTTTGATCATGAGTAGAAAAAACGAATGTCATTCCATGTTTATGATTAAGATCTTCCATAAGATCCAGCAATGAATCTGCAGTAACTGAATCCAGATTTGCAGTTGGTTCATCTGCAAGTACAAAAGATGGAGTTGACGCCAGTGCACGTGCAACTGCAACTCTTTGCTGCTGCCCACCGGAAAGCTGGGAAGGAAGACTGTTTACTCTATCCTCGAGCCCTACAGAATTCAATAAATCAACAGCACGTTTTTCTCTTTCTTCTTTGCTCAGTCCCTGAAGCAGCATAATAAATTCTACATTTTCCCTTGCAGTAAAAACAGGAATAAGATTATAAGCCTGGAATACAAAACCAATATGATGCAATCGGAAATTTACAAGCTCTTCCGGTTTGTAAGTTGAGATATCTACATTATCAATTATAATATTACCCGAAGTTGGTACATCCAATCCCCCGATCATATTCAGTAATGTGGTTTTTCCCGAACCAGAAGGACCTACTATTGCTGTAAACTCGCCGGGTTCAATTAAAGTGCTCAATTCGTTTAATGCTTTTACAGGAACCGCACTTCCATCGTAGATTTTTGTAATCTTATTTATTTCTATGAGTGACATTTATTGCTCCTTCTTTTTAAACCACATGGACATATACGGAACATAGAAAAACTATTGTGTTCAATGTGCCTATTTAGTTTAACATTTTTCAATATGTTCTTATCGCCTGTGCAGGTTTAAGTTTTATTGCCTTTATTGCAGGGTAAACTGCAGAAAATATTGCCGTAATAATTATCATTAATGTAATTGAAACGTAGAAACTTATTGGCAGAACAGGGTGAAGCATTGGACTCAAACTCCATGCTGTAAATCCTTCAGTGAAGGCTGATAAGTCAATACCTACATCCCCAACCCACGCAATTGTGATGAAGGCAAGTATCATCCCGATAAAACCACCAACAAGTGAGAGTAAGATAGTTTCCACAATGATCATCGTGAAGACTCTTCGACGCTTCATCCCGATTGCCATAAGAACTCCAAACTCTCTTACTCTTTCAATAACTGACATAAGCATTGTATTTGTAATTCCGAAAAGCAGAGCAAAGAGAATGACACCAAGAAAAATATTTAACTGAAGTCCAATCATTTCATCCATAAGTTTTAATTCGGGTGCAAGATCTTTCCAGCTCTTCACTGATAAACCGGGCAGCTCAGCATTTAACATTGAATACACGGAATCAACTTGCTGGGCTGAGCCAAGCCTTATTGCTACTTCGTGATAAACCGGTTTTGTTTTCAGAAGGGAGAAAAGAATGTTCTCTTCCAGAAACACGTTCATTTTATCAAACACCGAAGATTCAGTTTCAAAAATCCCAGATACCCTGAATGCTCCATAAATGATATTTCCATCAAAATCCTGAAAGCTTAAAACAATTTTCGATTTTTCCCTTATCCCCAAATCGTCAGCTAGCTTTTTTCCAATTAAGATCTGGTTCTTTTTCTTTTCTGAAAAATAATTACCTACCACTATTCTTTTGTGAATTGTAGTCACGTTTTTTTCGTTCAAAGGGTTTATCCCAACAATTCTAAGCCCGGTTGAGGTAGTAGCCGATGAGCCCATTCCCTCAATAACTACACGTGATGAATATCCACTTATATCTTTCTGAGTTATGATAGAGTTTAATGCGGATTGAAAATTTGGGATTGTATCGGCAAGTAATTTTTCATCCTCAAAATCTGTAGAATGAATCTGAATATGACCTAAATCTCGATCAATAGTAGAATTGATTAGAGACTCACCCATTCCAAACATTACCGCACTTGCAAACAAACCACTTAGCAAACCTGCTGCAATAGCCGCAATTATTATGAGACTTCTCTTTTTATTTCTCCAGATATTTCTCCAGGCTAAAATTAAAAGCATATCAACCTCTCACTGCTTCAACTGGTTTAAGCTTTCTAATAAAATTTACCGGGTATAAAACTGACAACATCGCTATAGCCAGAACTGTCCACATTTGCGCGAAGAACATTCCCGGATAAATGGCAAATGGCAGTATTGGTTCAAAGCCCCAGGCAAGAATTGCTTCTGCATACTCACCGGTAAGTGGAATAGGATTATTCACGAAGTAAATAATTATAGGAAGACTAACTATTGCACCGGCAACAACACCGATAAAAGAAATAAATGTAGTTTCAAGAGCAGTTACCAAATATAGTTTCCACTTCTTCATTCCGACGGAGATTAAAATTCCAAATTCTTTCACACGTTCGGCTGTCATCATCATTATTGTGCCGAATATTCCAAAAGCAATTACGAGGTAAAGAATACCAAGCATTATTATACCCTGGGCATTGTCAATCTGAATTGATTGGACTAACTCGGGTGATAGATCTTCCCAGGTCATAACTTCATAAGATTCATCAAATAAATTCTTCACCTGTGAGCTTACTTCATCCAACTTTTTCGGACTATCGATCATTATTGATAGAGAGGTTATTCTATCAGGTGCTGAAAATATCCATTGTGCGTAAGGAATTGACAGATAAGAAAAGCTTTTATTGAGTTCCGGTAGAGTGAACTTCACAATTCCTTGAATCGGAACAAGCTCGGCAGCAGTTACACCGTGATAACCCTGTCCATAAATAACAATAGTATCGCCTACATCAGCATTTAATAATTCAGCAAGTCCTTCCCCTAATAGCATTCCTTTCGAATCATTAGTTAAATAATCGCCCTTAATTAATTTACTTTTCAACCCGGTCAATTCTTCTTCCGATTTAGGGTCAACTCCTATAATTTGTGCAACCTTTGTAGTTTTCCCATATGAAAGCAGAGAGAATGTTTCAAATCTTTTTGCTGTTAGGTCAACACCTTCTATCTTTTTAATTTTTTCAATTTTCTTATCATCCATTACCATACTCTCTTCAAGTGATCTTTTGTCCCAATAGTCTTTTCCATGCACTTGAATGTACCCGGTATACATTCTTACAGATGCATCTATCATATAATCGTAATAACCTCGCTGCATAGACCGCATCATTAAAGCGAGAATTACCGCAAAGAAAACGGAAGCAGCAGCAATAAGTGTTCGCTTTTTATTTCGCCATAGATTTTTCCATGCCAATTTAATGTAGGTGTTCATCTTACACGTTTCATATTTTGTTCAGAATAAAATGATTCTTTGGTATCGATATTAAATTGAATCTTATTGTAATCCATAATCGTTTTATTACCGGGCTTGTCTTCGGGAATCATTTCCCAATGAGTGAAAATATTTCTTCCATCCATCTTCTGAAGATTACTACCAATAAATTGCTTAACCATAAAACCATCTTCATCGTAATATTCTACTTTTGGTTCCAGGTAAGTGGCTTTTTCAATCCAGGCTACGATTTTTCCCCATACAACTCCCGCATCGGGTTTTGGTGTAAGTTGAATCTTGTAACAATCCATCCCGTCAATTTTTTCCCCGCCAATAAGTTTGTGCGTATAATCTTTAATGACAGAAGACTCTTTAACAAGATCATCATTTGTAAAATCAGATCCCATCCAGCTTTGCAGCATCATTGAGGGTGGAATCTTTATCACTTTCTGTGCTGACGGCAGCCAGTTCCAAACCTCAGTTTTTCTTTTGAGAGTTACAGTTCCTTTGTCTCTTGCCGGTTCAGTTATATAAATGATTGAATAATCCGGTTCCAGAGCCCAGACTTTCATAGCCATTTCGCGAGACCAATCGGGTTTAACAATTTTCATTGTTATTTCTGAGTAACTTGACTTAGCGCGCATCAATTCATCTGCTTTTTTTACAATTTCCGTTGCGTCCTGAGCAAATGGAGAATCAATATTATAAAGCAATACAAGTATTAAAATATTTTTAATCATTTTTTACTCTTGGATTTTGTTTTTATGTATCTAGCTAAAAGAGCTTTTTTTATTTTTTCAATTGGAAAGGCATCCTCTGCAGCAATAAAATTAAGTACCAATCCATCAAAGAAAGTCCCCAGTAAAAATGCATCCAATTCTGGTTCCCTGCTACCAAGCCTCTTAAAAATATTGGATAGATTGCTAATAAACTCATCACGAAATTCTGTCATTTTTCTTCCAAATTTTCTTTGCACCGTTGGATTAACCAACAAAGTCAGATATAACTGCCAGTAGCTAAAATTTGAATAAAGATTATTAAGAACCGATTCAACAAAATCCTTAAGCTGTTCTTCTGCTGTGTCACCTCTCTTTGCTTCATATTCTAATTCTGTGAGTGCATTAAAACCTTCCAGAATAATTTCTTCAAGTAATTTTTCTTTGCTATCGAAATAATTATACATCAAACCTTTTGAGACTTTTGCTTTTGCTGCTATCTGAGAGATGGATGATGCGTGGTAACCTTTTTCTGCAAAAAGCTTTAGAGCAACAGTCATTATCCTGCCTTTGCTGCTCTTTCTAATCTCCTCGTACTGTTGTTTGGTTCTGGGTGACATAATATTTTGACTGAACGTTTGTTCAAAACATAATTCATTGATAACAGAATGTCAATAGTTTTTGTATGAATGGTTTCTACACTTGATTTGTATCACAATTAATGGAGGGCGGAAATTAAGACTTACTCTTTAATTGCCCTAATAATTAAATCTTTTGACAGTTCTTTATAGAAAATTGTGAGTTCTAAATCCGAAAAGAATTCAACTTCGTTAAACCCTACTCTATTCATTGCATTATTAAAATCATCCAGCGTATGTGGGAACAATTTAGTGGAGATGAGTTTGTGCTCGGAAGGTTTTTCCTTGTTGAATAGTATTATGTTAAAGATAAGGTCAGTACCAATAAAATCGTAGAAGCGGATAAAATATTTATCTACACCTTCTGTAATATTAACTATTCGCTCTTTTTCATTTAGTATTTTCTCATAATTTAAAATCTGAATTAATAAAATCCCCTGGGGCTTTAATATCTGCTTGCATCTCTGCAAGGATTTTACCAGTTGCTCCCTCCTGATATTAGCAAATGTGTTGCCTAAAGAAACAACCAGATCAAATTGGTCATTAAAATCTTCAGGAATAGAATCAATGTACTGATTATGAAACGTCACTTTCGCTTTTACTCTTTCAGTATTTTCTTTTGCAATTGCCAACATTTCAACTGAAGGATCAAATGCTGTTACTTTCAATCCAAGAGAAACAAGTGCAATGGAATCTATAC
>JBATIA010000150.1:0-4170 GCA_049667415.1 Ignavibacteriaceae bacterium | reverse complement strand
GGACTTTTACCAAGCACAATATTTGCCGCATCATATTTTGGATGTCGCTTTCCAACTCTTCCATTTGTTTTTGGTGTCGGAATTTCTTTTAAATCTTTGATTGCATCAGCAGCGTATAATATTGAATCAACAATTTTTTTATAACCAGTGCATCTGCATAAATTCGGTTGAAGTGCTCGTTCAACTTCATCTCTGGTTGGTGATAGATTTTTGTCTATTAAAACTTTTGCCTGCATAACAATACCGGGAATGCAGAATCCACATTGAACTCCACTTTTCTCAACAAAAGCATTTGCAAAAACTCTTTGCCTGTATTCGCCAATTCCTTCAATTGTAATTACTTTACCGCCTTCAACTTTTTTCATCGGGATAGCACAGGAGAGTACACCTTTTCCGTTTAGTTCAACTACACAACATCCACAAACAGCCTGCGGCGCACAGCCATCTTTGGGTGATGTGATCCCTTCATGCTCTCTCAAATAAGTTAGTAAAGAAAGTTCAGGATCTCCTGTGAATTCTTTTTTATTTCCGTTAAGTGTGAAGTTCATATTTTTATAAACACAATAGAACAAAGATGACACGGATCAAATAGATTATCACTGATCTGCAAATATCCGTCTCATCTGTAATATCCGTGTTCCATCTTTCAATTTAATAGTGGATGATTATTCAAATTAATAAACAAGTAATACATTTCAGCGGCTTGCTGCAAAACTATTTCATTAAGAATATTATTTTTAAATTTTAGATCAATCATGTCAAAATTATTTTTATTGAAGTTTACAACGACAGTATCACTTTCGTAAATCATCAAATTATCTTTCAAAGATAAACATTCGATTCCCGATTTATTTTTATACTTAATCTGCTTTTCGGAAATATAATAACCATATTCTTCATTATTAAAACTATCTTCGGTTAAATAAAATCTTGGTTTTGTCTGAAACGGTGATCCATTTGTTGGGCAGAATGTAACACAATTGCCACATTCATTACAAAAATCAGCAACATTTAAGATTTGATTGTTCTGATTTATCTCAAAGTAATTAATCACTTCGAATTTTTTATCACTGCCATTGTTGTATACTTTATAAACTGGTATGCGTATCTTATCCGATTCAAATGCTACGTTCGCAAAATTAGGACACACTCCAACGCAAATGTTGCAGATATCATCACAATAAAGGCAGCGCTCTGCTTCTTTAATCGCCTGCTCATCAGTAAGAATAGGATTTACAAGCTCGAAACTTTTTCGTTTGCTTAAGTCTGTTTCAGGCAGTTTAATTCCAAACTTTCTATGTGCTTGCTTCTTTTGAAATTCAGTAAGTGATAATTTATTAGTTACTTCTATTTTTCTATGAGATTCAATTTTAGATTTCTCGATAATTCTTTTAGCAGCAGTTCTACCATCACTAATAGCATTAATAAGTGAATCAGCTCCTCTTAAAACATCACCGCCAGCAAAAACATTTTCAAATTGTGTTTCATAAGTTTTAGCATTCATCTGTAATTTATTTCCGGGAAGAAAATCAAGAACAATATCCTGACCTATTGCTGTAATTATCGAATTAAATGTTAATTTAAATTCAGATCCGTTTACCAGAATGGGTCGCCTCCTCCCGCTATCATCTTCTTTTCCTAATTCCATTTTAATGCACTCAAGAACAAGATCATTATTAGAATTTTTCATAATTGAAACCGGTGCTGTTAATTCAATTAGTTTGACCCCTTCATCAAGCAATGCATCTATCTCATCATCACCTACAGGCATTTCTTTTTTAGTCCTGCGATATATCATCGTTACGTTTCCGTTAGCTGGAATAATTCTTTTTGCGGTTCGTGCAGCATCAACGGCGGAAAGTCCGCCACCGATAATCGCAACTTCACTACCAAGAGAAAAATCTTCTCTATTTTTTACTTTAGATAAAAAACTTAGTTGATCGTAAACACCCTTTAAATTTTCTCCATCTATTTTTAGTTTCTTACTATTTTTTGCACCAACAGCTATATAAACAAAATCATTTTTTGCTTTAAGTTGAGTAAACATTTCTTCATCAACATTTTGATTATAGTGTAATTTTACTCCTACTGATTCAATTAAATCTATATCATTCTTAACCTGCTCATCATTTAAACGGAATTTGGGAATTGTTCCTGAAGCCATTCCGCCCGCAAAAGATTTGCTTTCATACACATTCACTTCAAAACCTTCAAATGCAAGAAAGTATGCACAAGATAAACCAGATGGGCCTCCACCAATAACTGCAACTTTGAAACCGTTCTTCTCTTTTCCATTTGATTTAATTTTTACATCAACATTTTCAGCAATGTATCTTTTAATTCCTCTAATTAATAATGGATTATCATAATTTATTCGTGTGCATTTTGGTTGGCATAAATGATCGCATACATTTCCAGTAATGTTTGGCTGGGGATTATCTTCAGTTACAACTTCATACGCTTTTTTAAGATCACCTTTTGCAGTGTAATACATATAGTCCGAAACGTTTTGATCGACAGCGCAAGCTTCAATACAAGGAGCATGAATGCAATCGTACTCAGTTAATTCGCGAGGTGTTTTTATGTTTTCAAAAGGGAAGTTACTTTTGTAATAATATTTATTTTGAACGACATTATTTGCATATTCATTTAGGTTTTTGAGCCCGGCTTCATTAATATTTTTTACGCCATTACTTCGTTTGAAAATAAACTCATCGATACTTTTTGCATTCAACTGTATAAAATGTTTTTGAAGTTCATCTAAGTACTGAATCAATCGTAAATATCCGCCCGGTTTCAAAAGATCAGAACAAACGGTAATCGGTTTTAAGTTGCAAGCGAGTGTATCTGAAACATTAAATTCATCAACGCCTGCGGAAAAAGAAATATCAAGTTCTCCATGAAAATCGGTTTGAAGTTTTTTTGCAAGATTTATTGTTAAAGGATGAAGAGCTCGACCGCTGGTATAAACCATTTTTTCTTTTTCCGGAAGCCATTTAGTTGAATTTAAAGATTCAAGTGTATTGGTAAGTTTTAATCCAAATTCAACACCATTTTCCTCAGCAAGCTTTGAGAGTGATTTAATCATAACCAAAGCTTCAGGATATTTCAAATCGTGTTCAAATGCTTCATCCGGAATTGTAATTTCGTAACCAAGTTTTTCATTTAACAAGTATCTTAATTCATCCTGTCCCAGGAGAGTAGGATTCAATTTGATAGCAGTTTGCAGTTTTCTTTCCTTGATTAAATATTTACCAATTCTTTCAATTTCGTCAGGAGGGCATCCGTGCATTGTCGATAAGGTAATATTATCAGAAAGACGAGAAGGGATTTTAATTTCATCTATAGCAGGATAAAGCGGTTTTAATTTTTTTCTTTTTTCTTCAAGTTCCTGAGAAGCATCATTCATCTTATCAAAAAACCATTGTACGTTTTTATTCAATATTCCTTTTAGATCGTAACCAACACTTAAATTAAAAATGAAACCCGATTCGTTTGTATCCCAACCGAATTTATGTTTTAGCACGTGAATAATAATCCATGCGTTTAAATATTCATCAAAAGAATCTTCAATCTTCATTTCCTGAGACCACTCGCAGTTGTATCCCTCATCTTCCATATCGATGCAAGGTTTTGTAACATCAATTTCATCTAATGTCTGAACAGTTTTTAATTCAATATACCTTGCACCGCATAACCAAGAGGCAATTATGTTGTGTGCAAGCTGGGTGTGTGGTCCTGCAGCAACACCAATAGGTGTTTCGATAAACTGGCTGTATCGATGCAATTGGAAGGGATTATTCTTTGTTGGAGTAAAAAGATTTTCTTTATATAATCCAAAGATTCTTCCGTGCTTTTCTTCATTCATAATCCAATTGAAAAGCCGGTCGATTGGAATTCTGTAAAACTTATCACTCATTAACTGTTCTTAACTTTAATAATTTCTGCTGCAATACTTATCGCAATTTCTTCAGGAGTTTCTGCTTCTATTTCGATTCCTATTGGCGTATGTACTTTTTCAAAAAGTTTTTTATCAATTCCATCTGTTATCAATGAATCGAATATACTTTTAATTTTCTTTTTACTTCCCATCATTCCGATGTATTTAACATTTTTGTGTATCACAGATTTTAATGTGTCCTTATCACCTGCGTGCATGGGCGTTACAAC
>JBATIA010000149.1:0-15636 GCA_049667415.1 Ignavibacteriaceae bacterium | reverse complement strand
ACCTGACCAACCTGGTAACTGGTTAATGTTGTTTTTAGATTTTCATTTGCCTGGATTAAGGATCCTTCCGAAATAAGCTTTATTCTTTCCTGCAGAGAATTAATTTTTGCCACTGAGGAACCGAATGAACTCTGCAGAATCTGGAGAGACATTTTGTACTGTTCATCGTAAAGTCTCTGCATAGTTTCTGTTTCTTCAACTTTTGAGCTCACTTTCCCCCCGTAATTAAGTGGTAACGAGATACCAAGCATAACTGAAAAGAAATCTTCAAGCGGAGTATTACTGCTTTCAATCTTGTCCCGAAAAGAATATTGTAAAGCTAAATTGAAGTTGGGATAGTACTCATAATTAGTTAACGATTTTTTCATTATCTCTTTTTGTTTTGCTTCTTTTATTCCCTCCAGGAATGGTCTGTATTTTACCGCACTATCAACTAAAGCATCAACAGTAAATTTTTCATAATTGATTTCCGGAAATTGCTCCGTAATTATTTGAGAATCTGTAGTACGCAGAAGAAACGCATTCAATATAGAAATCTGAGATTGTTCCTTGCTCTTAAGGTCCTCAATTTTTTCCGAGATGTTTGTAATCTCAAGTTCAACCTTTAAAAGGTTTTGCTGACTAGCAGTTGAAACAGAATATTTTATTCGCACAACTTCAGCAATCTTATTCAGGAGATCTTTGCTGCTTTCTGCAATTTGAATCGACTCTCTAAAGAAACTTAATTCATTGTAGCTTTTAATTACATTTTTCCTGATCTCGTTTTTTGCATCGAGTATTTCCTGTTCGACAATATCAACATCTTTTTTATTCACATCTGCCTGTTCACTTAATTTTCCCGGGAATGGAAATGCCTGGCTCAACCCAACAATTTTTCCGGTCATAGGTTCCTGCGTAAAAGAAAAGGAGTTAACCGGAAGATTAGCAAAACCGAGTGTAAGCATCGGATCGGGCAAATTGGAATTCTGTTCAATCCTGTTTGAAGCCGCAAGTTTCTTCATTTCAAGCATTTTGATTTTCGGACTTACTCCTATTGCTTTGTTTATTAAATCCTGCAAATGTTCTGTCTGTCCAAATGAGACAGAGGCAAGTGCTATTGCAATAATTAATATTCTGATTTTGTTCATCTTAATTCTTCCTAAATAATATCCTTATAACCTTAACTGGTAATAAGATTTTTTAATTTGATAAAAACTGGTGCAGACGGAATTATTCCGTGCATTCCAAGAAAGGAACTGAGATGAGATTAAATCAAAAAGACGGAGTTAGTAATATTTAATTCAGGATTAATTAAAAAGGGCGGTGAAGAATCACAGTAAAACGAGATGTTCGGTTCTAAATCGATGGAAGCTGGAATTAAAATTACTGTTTGAAATGAAATTTCTGAGGATGTGAATGAATTTAATTCAAACTTATTGAAAATAAATTCATCTTCGATCTTGTTGTATACAAATTCATCCTGGCAGCAGATGGGATTTTGTGAAGAAATAGTTATCTGCTCTTCATTCATTTCCTCATTGCAGCACGAAGTTTCAACTTTTTGCATTTCGATCATGCAAACTTCACACTCTGTTAGCGATTTTTCTTTCATCATTTCACAAAGGTGATACGTAACAGGTAATCCTATTGTAGAAACAAGAAAGAGCAGTGTTAAGGTTAATATGAAAATTCTTTTCTTCATCATTTAGAGACAAACATAAACATTTCACTAATAGCAAGCAATGATAATGCCGGGGAATTTGTTACAGAATTTTTGTTTTGTTTTATAGTTTATTAAGAAACTAACCCAATTTCTTAAAGAAATTGGGTTAGTTGGTAGAAAATATTACTTCGCGTGAGAAAACCTCATCTGTCCAGCAATTTCTTTAATTTCAGCAAGATCACGAACCATTTCACTCCAACCGTACCATAAAGCATAATCCGGATTAGCATGAAATGTTCCCTGGAATGTTCTCATCCTGTGCTCAAGGAACATCACAAAAAGTTTTTGCTCAACTACGGTTGGCGCATCGTGGAAAGTAAGCAGCATCGGAAATGGTTGAGCATAGTTATCTGGTTTTGGAATAATACCATCTTTATACAAACCTGCAACTATTAAAATTGCTTCAGCCATCAATCGATCAGCTTCTTTAATCATATTGTCACCCTTTTCAAGCTCAAGCTTTGCAAAATTTCCTGAGTGACAGGTGTTACATGTTTCGAGCATTTTGTTTCTTTCCCTATCCCAGTCTTCCTGAGTTAATCGTGCAACATCTGCAGCTTTGACAACATCGAGAAGTGCTGTGGGATTACCTTCAAGATCTAAAACACCGAGCGCTTGTAAAATTGTAACCCTGTCTTTTGTCCACTGCTCATCAGCAGGCATTGGCAATTTTACAGCAAGAAAGCCCCAGGCTGTTCTTACTTCGTGATTACCTTCCTGCATATGACAGGTCTGACAAGTTGGAGCAGAAGTATTTTCTGGTAAAACACCAATTTGTTTTAAAAGATATCTTACTCCATGCTTTGAACTGGAATACATTTCCCACTGAGGATGATCAAATCCCATATGGCAAGTTTGACATGCTTGCGGTTGTCTGGCTTCTTCCAGCGAAAATAAATGTCGTGTATGACAGGCATCGCATGATGCAACACCGTATTGTTGTCCATCAGCTTTAAGTTGCTTGATTTGCTCTTCTGATTTCAAACCGATTTTATGACAGCTGCCACATCCCTTCATACCATCAATAAGAGCCATTGGCTGCATATGAATTGTCGGCATAGCATTCATAGAAGCCCAGCCAAGAGCATGCTTACCTTTGCTATATTGAGTTACTTGTGTTTCATGACAAGTTGCACAAACTTCAGGTGTTGGCATGCTTACTTTATCAACATTGCCTGGTGAATTATGTTCACTTCCGTGGCAATCTGAACAAGTAACATCATTGCCCGAATGTTTGCTCAACTGCCAATCGTTTACAATTCCCGGGGTCATTTTTGTATGACATTTTACGCAATCCTGAGCAAACAGAAGTGGGGTTGCTGTAAAACCAACCAGTAGTAAAAAAATATTTATTTTTTTCATAAGCATCTCCCTCTATTATTTTAGTTTGGTTTTAAGTTCAGAGAGTTCACTCTCTGTTAAACTTTCTTCTATGGCCGGAAAAAGTTCTCTTTCTTCCTTTCTAATATGTTTTTCCAATAGACAGCCAAGCTCATCAAGTACATTTTCGATTTGATTGGTGACCTCAAGATCTTTTATAAGTGTTTCCATTTTTCGATGTTCTGAAATTATTTCCATGATCATTTTGTCAACATCTTCGTTTTTACTTTTCACCAGGGGAAACAAAATTTTTTCCTCATCTTTGAAATGTTTTTTTAAGTCATTTTTGTAAAATGAAATTGAGTAATTCTTTTTTTCTTCTAATGTGGCTGGCATGCCCTTGTATTGTGGTGCACCCTTTTTCAATTGCTGAGCAAGGATTAACCCCTGATGATGATCCCTGGATAGGGGTTGAAGAGCTTTATGACGTTTTATTGGCATAGGTTACTTTGAAAAAATAGAACAAACTTTATTTCAATACTTCTAACTCTTTGTTGATATCTTTTTTTGCTTTTTCAATGGCTTCCTCATTAAACTTTTTCATCGATTCAGTTCCGGTTGGGTGACCAAAGCTATCCATATCCTTATACAAAATTATATATTCTTCTTTAGAAATCTTATTCTGCCAGTTGTCGGTTAACATTCCTATACCTGCAATAAGCATGAACAGCCCTATTATTCCGGCAAGCGCATATTTTTTATTAATCACTTTTTTCGTTCCAATAGTTTCAAGTTGCAATGTGTCTGCAACCGGACAGACGTCAACACAATTCAGACAGGTAGTACATTCATCTGATAGCACCGTTTTCACTTTATCAACTTTTATAAAAGAAGGACAAGCTTTATTGCATAATCCGCAGTCAATACAGTTTGTGGAATTTCTTTTTATTTTGTTCGGACTGAGTAAAGTTGTGATTCCAAGAAGCGCACCGTAAGGACAAAGATATCTGCACCAGAAATTTCTGATTGGTATTGAAAGCAAAAACAAAGCCGTAAGTACTATAAGAGCAGTTCTGGAAATATCAGCGAAGAAATAAAACATCTTAATATCTGAAACAAGATTGTATGGGCTGTCAAGAAACGCCTGAACTGCAGTAACACTCATCAGAAAAAATACTGAGTAAAAAAGAAAACCGAGCAATAAATACTTAATACTTCTGAGAGGATAATCGAGAAACTTTGGAAGTTTTAAATCTCTACCAAAAATTTTCTTTCCGAAATCTCCAATCAGTTCAGAAATAAATCCAATTGGACAAAGCCAACTGCAAAATGCTTTTCCGAAAACGAAAGAAACAAGAATGATAGCAAAAAAGATAAAAAATCCTGCAGGATGTGCTGCATGAACATTTCCTGTAACGAGGAACAAATAAAAGCTCATAAAAGAACTGATTGGCAGGAAACCATCCACACCGGGAGGACGAGATGTAAATGATGCTGATCCACTTGTTTCCAGATATTGAATGAAGAAAAAAAACTCAATCCCAATCCAGATACAGAGTAATGTAAAAAGTAGCTGGACAATAAACCTGTATTTCTGTATAGGCTTCTGTTTGTTCTTGATTATCTTCTTTTTCTGCGCGTCAGTTACATTCATAAAATAGTCAGGATAAAATCAAATTTTTGAAATCTTATTTATAGTTTTTTCTTTTAACTGATCCAGCGTTTCTGCAGAAAGCATTTCATATGCCTGGTCTCTAAGTGTTCCCCACTTATGATGAACCGGACAAGGATCATCAGGGGAACATTCAGAAAAGCCAAGAACGCAGCTATCGAACATTTCCAATCCATCAATCGCTTTAACAATATCAATTAGTTTTATTCTGGAAGAATCCTTACCGAGACAAAATCCACCGGACTTTCCTTTTACAGAACGTATCAATCCGCTTTCCTTCAGGTCCTGTAAAATTTTTGAAACAAATTCACGCGGTATCTTTAATGCTTTTGAGATTTTCTCTGCAGAAACTGTCTCGCCTAGAGGATTAGTTGCAATAAATAATATTGCCTGAAGCCCGTATTCACACTTTTTTGAAAAGATTACTGTCATAATCGGATATTTTTGTCTGGTTAAAAATACGATTTACTTTTCAAATATTCAAGATGAATTACCTACCGGAATACTTAAAAATCTTTTTTAAGGAATGACTTGGTGCTAAAAAAAAGAGGGAGAATAATCCACAGCACCAGAAAGAAAGTTGAAAACAAAACGCCAAAAAAACTTCCAAAGAAATTCTGAAATACAGCACCTGTATAGCCCATCAAAGCAGAAAAATTGAATTTGATAAGAAATAATATTCTTGCAAGATCTATTGGATTAATTAAGCTAAGAGCAATCATAGCTTTTTCAAGAGGATAATCTTCAAAATAATATACGATCAAAAGAACGAGTCCATCGTAAATAACGGTGAGTATTAACCAGATTAGGATAGAGAATCCAAGTCCCTTTGCTTTATCGTCCTGAAGAACCGTAACTAAAAATGCTATTGCTGTAAACACAAACGTAAGTGCAATTCCTATCAACAGGAGAAACAAGACCCCCTCGAACTGCTGATTGACTTTTCCAAAAAGAATAAAAGGCAGGAACATTCCTATTGCGTAAGCAAGCGAAAGTGGAATTGAAGTACCAAAGTAAATACCCAGGAATAATGACCTGCGGTCAATCGGTTGACTCAACATCATTTCAATGAACTCCCTCGAGTTATAAAGGTAAATTGAGCCGAAGATTAGAGATACGAGCGGTATAACAATCAGAACGATATTCATAAGGCTGATGTATGCTTTGTTTACATCGCCGCTAAAAGCAAAAAGTGAATAGCCGACTACAAAAAAGAAGAATGCATAAAAAATAACCCACTTGCTTCTAATAGTATTGTGAATTTCGTAACGTAATATTTTTTTAACTAGTTTCATTTTAGTTATTCTTTATCTCTCTCTTAAGAAGAGAGAGAATTGTTATCATTATAAAACTGATCCGTAGTATTTCTATCAGCATAAGTTGTTTTAAGACCTTTCTTCAATAAGTCCTTCTCTTCCCAAGAGAAGGATTAGGATGAGTTGCTCTCTAGCTAGTTCCTTACTCCTAATTCTTGTTTAATTTTGCTAATAACTCCATTTAAATCCTGTATTACTTCCTCATTCTTAAATCTAATTACCTTCAACCCAAGGTGATTTAAAATTTTCGTTCTTTCTTTATCCTCTTTCAGTCTATATTGGTGATACTTACCATCAAGTTCAATTATCAGTTTCTCCTCGTGACAATAAAAATCCGCAATAAAAAAAGATTCTTTGCCAGTTAAATCGTGAAATATAGGATACTGTCTGTAAAATTTTTTCCTTCCCAGTTTTTTGTTACGAACTGCATCCCAAAACAATCTCTCGGCATCAGTAGAATCTTTTCTTAATTCTCTGCAAACAACCTTTGCTAGTTCTACCAACTTTGCTTTATTATTCAAGCTCATAAAAACTCTCTCTAAATCTCTCTCTTAATAAGAGAGAGACTTTATTATCACTTGAGAACTGTCATCAATCTTTCTGTCAACATTTCAGATGCCAAGTCATCAATACCAATAAGTCCATCTCTTTGTAGGAGAAGGATTAGGATGAGTTACTACTCTGGCTCATCAATTCTGCAATTGCTCTTTCAAGTTTTGTTTCTTTTTTCAGTTCGAGAAGAGAATCAATTGTTCCTTTGAATTTAATTTCCCCTTCCAAAAGAAAAATAATTTCATCTGCCAGCTCCTGAACTTCGCTCATTATATGCGATGTTAAAACAAAAGTTTTCTTATTTGGCTTTTCTTTTAAAACTAGATCTTTAAAGTATATGCTGGATACAGGATCCAGACCGGCAGTTGGTTCATCAAGAAAATAAATTTTAGGATTGAAAGCGAATGCTATAGTTGCCGATACTTTCTGTTTGGTTCCACCAGAAAGATTTTTAAAAGGCTTTTCTAATTCATCATTTAATTTAAAAGATTTAATTAGATCTGCTGAACTGATCTCGTTGCTATTACGTAGCTCTCTTACAAGCGAAATAAGTTCATTAGCTGTAAGATTGTCGGGATATCTTGCAATCTGCGGAATGTAACCGATTTTATTTTTATACAAAAAATTGTTCCTGATATTCTCTCCATCCACTTCAATCGTTCCGCTGGAGGGTTTTACAAGTCCTAGAATAGTTTTAATTAAAGTAGTTTTACCCGAACCATTCGGTCCAACTATAGCAGTAACTTTCCCGGATTCAATGGTAAGGTTTATACTTTTTAAAACCTCTGCCCCACCAAAATTTTTACTCAGGTTATTAATGTTAATCAATTTATCTCACGCATTCGTGGTTTTGGATCGATAAGTGCTTCCGGAGTTAGAGCCGGAATAATACTTTCAGCAATATCAAGTATTTTTATAAAAAAACTGTTAAGCAGAATCAAAGAAGCCGGCTGATTTTCAACAACCATCGAGAACATTGTTACCGGTCGGAATGGGACATCGCCAAATCCGTCTTTATTAAGATCGTAACCGGAATAATTTGCCCAGTAGTTACTTTCGAAAGTGTTAAAATTTTGCCGGCTATTCGTTGAAATATCAAATGAGTTTGCGATAAAGTTATTATCAAAGAAAAAGTTATCCATCGAATTAGCCATAAGCTTTACCGCCCAGCCATTTCTGATAAAATCATTATTGCTGATATTAATCCTGTTACATCCTTCAATGTAAATGGCAATTGAGTTCTCTTCAAAATGATTTGATTGAATATCGCTATCTGAAATATCTTTAAGCAAAATACCGTAAGAAGCGGGACCCCAGTTTAATCTGAAAGTGTTATTTTCCATCAAAACATTTTTTGTGTACATAACCGCTACCCCGGCACCGTTGTTTTCAAAAGTGTTTTCTCGGTATTCACAACTATCGGAAAACATAAAATGCAAACCGTATCGTAAATTTCCTTTGCTGAAATTATTTATGATCTTACCATTTCTAACAAACTCAAAATAAATTCCATCACGGTGATTCAGGATAGTATTATTCTTTACAGTAATATTTTTACAATACCACAAGTGAATTCCGTTTCCGGAATTTGTTTCTCTTTTCTTTTCCCCTTTAATGTAGTTGTCGGATATTACACAATTCGCCGATTTTGCTAGATAGATTGCAAAAAAGTTGTTGATGAATTTATTGTTTGAAATAGTGCAGTTAAAAACTTCCTCAAGTCTGATGCCTGCATTTTCTTCCAGGTAGCTTATTCCGGAATTAATTATGGTCAGTCCGGTTATTGCAACATCATTAACTTTCACAGTAAAAATCTCACCAACTCCTTTACCATCAACAACAGGATTTCCTTCACCAATGATTATTACTTTTTTGTCGATAACAATATTTCCTTCTGCATACTCACCTTTCTTAACAATGATTGTATCAAAATCAACGGCAAGTTTCATTGCTTCAGTTATGGTTTTAACAGTTTCATTCGGAGAGACTGTTAATGTTTTAGTAAATGATAAAGTTGGGAATATATTAAATATGACAAGGTAAAATAAAAGCAGGTATTTTCTTTGGAGGATTAACATTTGTCGGTTCAGTAAAAATCTTTACGATTCATTTTAGAGATTACGAACTTCCCTGCTAAAGAGTAGAATCCGGAATGACAAAACGATCACATGCTTCTCTGCTTAACAAGCTCAATCACATCAACCCAGTATAATAAGCTGCCGCCGCTTTCAGCAACAAATTTCTGCCTGGATATCTCACTGCCAAACGCAGAAACATTCAAACCCATCGGGCTTCTGAAATTATCATTAAGAACATAGAAAGCAGTTGAAGCATCGATAAAAGTTTCCGGCTGAGCAAAATCAGTCACTAAGAATTTCTGATTTGAATCGCCGATTAAATTTTTGACCACTGCGAATTCAGTTAAACATTCGATAGAATCAAATTTGTAGACCTTCCCTTTATCCGTTACCATTTCTGCACCATACCGATTATCTGAGATCTGCATTCTGCAAAACTCGCATTCATCACTCCCGTAATTAATCGGCTCAGGTTCACTATTACATCCTGACATGACAACGAGTATAAGTAAGAAAAAAGAAAATATATTTTTAATCATTTTTTTCTGTCACCTTTTTTGATTTTTTATCTATAATTAATGCAATTATAGCCAATCCGACTGCGATTAACAAAATATAGAAGCTAATATCGGGCATGGATATCGCATTAAAGTTAAGCAGCATTTTTGAGCCAATTAGTGGTGGCTGATATGCCATCCCGGGAATTTTAATTGCAGCATGCGGATTTAAATTATGTCCATAATCATATTCCCATAAATAAAAATCATACATTCCAACAGAAGCGATGAGGAAGAACAGAACAATCCAAATATAAACCAAACTTCTTTTCCCGGAGATTCCAGAAATCAATCCAAAGACTATTAGAAAAATTATTATGAAAGGCATAATCTTCAATTCAGGTATTGCATCGGGAACAATTTCTTTCATACCGATATAGTGATTAAGACCGTTTATGTTTGCAAGATCATTAGGTTTCTGACCGGTTATTTTATTAAGCCAGATTTCCAAACCGATTCCTTCCGGATATTGAGGAGCTTCGAGATCAATATACCAGAGTGGAAATAGAAAAGTTAATATTAATAGAAGTGAAGCAAAGATGATGATTATTTTCGATTGTGTTTTCATTTTTTAATAAGTAGCACAGATTAGTAATCTGTGCTACGATTAAATCGATTACTTTCCAGTTCCCCAGGCAAGCTCAACACTAGCACCTCTTGGTGAAACTCTGACATAGCCTGACATTTCCTGGTGTAAAGCAGAACAGAAATCGGAACAATAGAAAGGAAAAATACCTTCCTGTGTTGGTTGCCAGAGAAGAGTCTCAGTTGATCCCGGCATTATAAGCAGTTCTGAATTATTTGCACCTTTCATTGCAAATCCATGAGGAATGTCCCAATCCTGTTCAAGATTGGTAACGTGGAAGTAAACAATATCACCAACTTTGATACCCTCAATGTTGTCAGGCGCAAAGTGAGTCCTTATGGTTGACATATAAACATGAACAACGTTTCCGCTGCGTTCAACTCTGGTATCTTTTTCTGCTTTTATCCCATATGGATTTGAATTTTCCTCAATTGGATAAATCTTTCTAGAATTTTTCATCAGAATATCTGAAGGAATTGCTTGTGCATAATGCGGTTCACCGATAGTTGGAAAATCAAGTAAAAGTTTCATCTTATCGCCAGTTATGTCAAACAGCTGAGCTGACTGTGTTAATTCAGGCCCTGTTGGAAGATACCTATCCTTTGTAATCTTGTTAAGTGCGATCACATATTTTCCCCATGGTTTTTTACTATCACCACCGGGAACGCAAAGATGACCAATTGAATAATAAGTTGGAATACGATCTACAACTTCCCAGGTACCAATTTTCCACTTCACAATTTCTGAGGAAATAAATGAAGATGTATAAGCAAATCCATTTCCATCGAATTCAGTGTGCAGAGGTCCCAATCCGGGATTCTGAACTTCGCCTGCCATTACAGATTCATATTTTAATACAGGAATTCCATCTATCTCGGTCTCAAATTCTTTATTCTCAATTGCTTTAATCATTTTGCTGAACGAATGAACAGGAATAACAGTTGCAAGTTTTCCTCCTGCAGCAATGTACTCGCCAGTAGGATCAACATCCACTCCGTGTGGAGACTTCGGAGTTGGAAGATAATAAATTACTCCCGGGCACTCGCTTGGGATTAGTACTTTAACATCAGATTTTTTTTCAGAAAATCCCATGTGTTTCTTCTCATCAAAGTAATTTCTGAAATATGTCGCATTGAATGTTTTAAATTTACCTTGCTTAATGTATTCTTCGGCTTTCTTCCAGTTTACTGCTGCAATAAAATCTTTATCATTCTGTGAAGCATTAACTTCAAGCAGAGTATTTGCCTGTTCAGTATTGTAACTTGTAAAGAACGCCCATCCGTGCGATGGACCTTTACCCCCGTGAGCAAGATCATAATTAAATCCGGGAACTAAAATTTGAAATTCCAGATTCATCGCACCATCATTTGCAACTTTAATAAAACTAATCGTTCCTTTGAAATTTTCTTTGTAAGAGTTAATAGATACATCTTTATTCGGAATAGGTATACTAAATCTTGTTGATGCAACAACGTATTCTGTATTTTCAGTTAAGAATGGAGAACCGTGATTACCGCCAGAATTTGGAATCTCAATAATCTCTGCAGTTTTAAATGTGGAAAGATCAACACGGGCAACTCGTGGTGTATTATTACCATTAATAAATATCCATCTTCCGTCTGCAACACCATCTGTCTGGGAAAGTTTTGGATGGTGTGAATCATCCCAGGGAACAAATCCATAGGAAGTCATAAACATTGGTTTTGATTCTTCAGAGTATCCCCAGGCTTTTTCAGGATCCTGAGAGAAAACAGGAATAACTCTAAACAATCTTCCTGATGGAAGACCATAAACACCAATCTGTCCGCTAAATCCACCTGAAGTGAAAAGATAAAATTCATCGTAAGTGCCTGGAGCAACATATACTCTGCCGGCTTCATCGCCTGCTGTGAGGTCTTTTGATTCCTGGCATCCATAATGAAATAATACAAACACGGAAACAACACCTAATGCAATGATAAGTGCATTGAAATATTTTCTGTTCATTTATACTCCCTCCCGATTAGTTTTTAGTTTTATTTTGATTTTTAACAAGCTCTTCATTCAAGACTCTGAAGTATTCAAGTAATGCACGCGCATCCTTAAGATTAATATTTTGATTAGTCATCTTAGTCATATACGTTGCTAGCATTTCTTTACTATGAGGATGCTTTTCAAGATTTTCATCCGGGTTTAATACTGTGTTCATAAAAAATTCCGGTGTGATTCTCTGCAGAACATCTCGCTGTGCCGGACCAGTGTATCTCTCATCAAGCTTATGACAGGTTGCACATTTTGATTCAAAAATTTTCTCTCCTTCAGCCGCCATAGTTTTATCAATTGGACCGAGATTTAATTTTTTCTTAACAGGACCGAAACCGTTTTCCAATTCCCAATCAGGAAGCCCGGATGGATTTTTGTTGTTTAATGTTTGAGTTTGATCTTCAGTTTTGTTTTCGTTGGAATCACCACCACAGGCTGTAAAGAGTAGTACGGAAAATAGAAATAATAATAAAAGGAAAAAGGAACTAACTGTTATTTTAGAAATATGATAAATTTTCATTGATGAACCTTAAAATTTATAATCGGATAATTTTGTCTGATTTAAAATACGGACATTAATAATATTTGTCAAATCTATTTTATAATGACCATTAAAATTTGATAAAAGCGTGATTATGTGGTTTTTCCAAGGAGAATGTCTTGTTTTCTTTCAATTTTCATAGTAATCCGTTCATCAAACAGCTTCCCTATTTCTGCCCCAAGAATAAAAACTGCTGCTGTATAATAAATCCAGAACGCCACAACTATACCAAGAGCATAAGCACCATAAATTCTGCTGAAAGTAGTAAAATTAGAAAGGTATATACCAAAAAGAATTTTTGCCCCAACCCAAAATATTGCAGCCCAACTTGCACCTAGAGCAACTGATCGTTTACGAATCTTCTCTGTCGGCATAAATTTATAGATAACAGCAAAAATCAGGAACATTACAAAAAATGAAAATGAGGCAGTGAAAACTCTGTGAAAGATCGGTTGGTTAAATACCTGCAGGTAAGGAGTCATTTGAGCAAAAGAAATAAGAAAGTCAAGTATTGGCAGGGTTAAAATCAACGCAAGAAAAACTAGCACTATAATTATAATCACTAAAAAATCCCGAAGCTTTCCAAGGAATATGTTTATATCAATATCGGTTCCATTAATCTTATTTAATATTGTACGAAGGCTGCTTGCAAATCCGCTTGCGGCAAAAAATAATCCGATTATACCTACCCATCCGGCTATGTTTCTATATTCTACAACTTCCTTTACCCGGTCGAAAATTATATCTTTTACAAACTGTGCATAAGTGTCGTACGGTATAACTGTGTTAATAAGGGTTACAATTTGCAGTTCTACTTCCGCTGAGTTGAGAAACTTTCCGAGTAACCAGAAGATAATTAACGTCATTGGAATAATGCACACGAATAATGAAAAAGCTAATCCTCCAGATAACAGGAATAAATGATGCCGATCAGTTCTGTCATATAATCCGCCAAAATAATGCTTTACAAAACCTTTGAACCAGTGCCACGCGGGAATCAGGTGAAGCGAATACCTCAACTTTCTAAACAAAGTATACAGTTTAGAATTTCGTACTATTTGAAGAATTTTATTTTTCACCGCTCATTATTCTTGGTATTGTATTGAAATACAAATCTGCGAGATCGTCAACTTTAATATTTATATCATCGTTTAAATTTAAATAATCACCCCCCACAATTCCGATTTCATCAAATGTCTGATTTACAGAATTAAGCAAATATTCAAATTGATCTTTTTTACTTCTTGATACCGACACTATTATTCTTGATTGTGTTTCAGAAAAATAAGAAAAATCTTTTCTGCTTTTAATTGGAAGATTTAGTACTGCACCGATCATTTTTTCATTATTGATTATACAACATTCTGCAAGTGCACATGCAATTCCCCCTTCGGAAATATCATGGGCTGAATTAATTATTTTTTTTCTAATCAACGCAAGGACAGAATCCTGTAACTTTTTTTCGTCTTGAAGATCAATTTGAGGTGAATTGCCTTCAACTTTTTTGTGAATTAGTTTTAAATATTCACTACCACCAAGTTCCTCTTTGTCTTCACCTAAAACGTAAATTAAATCACCTTCATTTTTGAAATAAGATGTTGTAATGTGAGAAAGATCTTCTACTAATCCAAGCATACCTATCGTTGGAGTCGGATAAACTGCACGATCGGGAGATTCATTATAAAAGCTTACATTGCCTCCGGTAACCGGAGTATCAAAAAATCTGCAAGCTTGTCCCATACCAACAATTGCTTCCGCAAACTGCCAGTAAATTTCAGGTTTATAAGGATTGCCAAAGTTCAAACAATTTGTAATAGCCAATGGAACGCCACCGGAGCAAACGATATTTCTCGCTGATTCTGAAACTGCAATTTTTGCCCCTTCCCTAGGATTGAGATAAACATATCGGGCATTGCAATCTGTTTTCATTGCAAGAGCTTTGTTGGTTCCTTTAATATAGATAACTGCAGAATCGCAACCGGGACCAATTATTGTATTTGTTCTCACCATTGAATCGTACTGCTCATATACCCATTTTTTTGAAGATATGTTTGGAGAGGAAAACACTTTCAAAAAAGTTTCCTGAATATTTTTCGGCACAGGTAATTTAGCAAAATCAAATGCTCTTTTTTCTTTTATGTAAGATGGCTCTTTTTGATCACGGTTATAAACTGGTGCACCCCCGCCAAGCACTAACTCGAATGGAGGTAATTCCGCTTGAAGTTTTCCTTTATAATTTATAAACAGCTTGTCTTCATTAACAACTTCACCGATGATTTCACAATGTAAATCCCATTTTTCAAAAACCTGTCTGACTCTATCTTCATAACCTTTTTTAACAACACAGAGCATTCTCTCCTGACTTTCGGAAAGCATTATTTCATAAGCGCTCATTCCCTCTTCTCGCAAAGGTACTTTGTCAAGATCAATCTTCATCCCTGATTTTCCTTTTGCACTCATTTCGCTTGTCGAGCAGGAAATACCTGCTGCACCCATATCCTGAATTCCGATAATATATCCCTTGCGAATAATTTCAAGCGAAGCTTCAAGTAAAAGTTTTTCTGTGAAAGGATCTCCAACCTGGACTGAAGGTCGCTTTGCTTCAGATTTTTCTGAGAGTTCTTCCGAGGCGAATGTTGCACCATGTATTCCATCTCTTCCTGTTGATGAGCCAACAATCATAACTGGATTGCCTTCGCCTTTTGCAACTGCACTAGCAAAGGTGCTGGTTTTAACAATTCCGACTGCCATTGCATTCACTAAAGGATTTCCCTGGTATGATTCATCAAAATAAACTTCGCCTGCAACTGTTGGAACACCGAAACTATTTCCATAATCTCCAATTCCTTTAACTACTCCTGCAAAAAGATAACGTGTTCGTGCATCATCAAGAGTTCCAAAACGAAGGGAGTTAAGAGAAGCAATCGGACGCGCACCCATTGTGAAGATGTCTCTCATAATTCCACCAACACCAGTTGCTGCACCCTGATATGGTTCAACTGCGGAAGGATGATTGTGGCTTTCAATTTTAAACGCAACTGCCAGTCCATCGCCAATGTCAACCAATCCAGCGTTCTCTTCTCCAGCCCCAACTAAAAGTTTTCCACTTTCTCTTGGAAGTGTTTTAAGCAATGCAATTGAATTTTTGTAGCTGCAGTGCTCGCTCCACATTACACTAAAAATCCCAAGTTCCGTAAAGGTTGGAGTCCTGCCAAGTATCTTTAGAATTCTTTCGTACTCTTCTTTATTGAGTCCGTGTTCAATCGCGAGATCGAGCGTCACTTCAGGTT
>JBATIA010000148.1:0-2668 GCA_049667415.1 Ignavibacteriaceae bacterium | reverse complement strand
TAAAAGCTTATCTCTATCAATAGGTTTTTCAAAGTACCCTTCGGGAGGATGAACCTGTTTGCGAGTTTCAATAAATCTTTTAAAGTCTAATGAAACCCCGGTTACAATTATTACAGGAGTATTTTTTGTTGCTTCATTTTCCTGCAAATCGCGTAAAGCTCTAACCCCTGATTCTTCAGGCATCGAGACATCTAAAGTTATAATATCCGGCTTTTCACTAATAGCTTTTTGGACTCCTTCTTTACCGTTGTTTGCATAAATTGTTTCAAATCCATTGTCAGTAAAGAAGGTAGTTAGATAGGTAATTACATCTGATTCATCATCAATGATTAATATTTTTTTTGATTCAGCCATTATAAACCTTTTGATATTTTAATTTTAAAATTTTCCTGACTGTTATTATATTTATTTCAACTCCCATTCGATAAATGGTTTTTCTATATCAACCATAGCATTAACTATCAGTTCAACCAGCCCACCGTAAATAATTCCTGCTTTTTCGAAAGCATTGAAATAAGTTAATCCATCTCTAAAAGTTCCTTTGCAATTTGAACACGGTGAACATACATATTTATAAATTGAAGGATCTATTTTATCCTGGAATGCATCAAGTATTTGTTTAAACTTCATTCTGAATGAGAGCCCATTACGCCAATCGGGGAAATTTTTTCCCTGCATAATTGCAAATCCGCTTCCTCCGCCGCAGCAATAATTATGTACTCCGTGGGGTTCCATTTCTACAAATTGGGGGCATAATTCACGAAGTATATGCCGTTGCGGTTCAACAATTCCCATTGCTCTTACTGCATTACAGGGATCATGCAGTGTAACAGGGAAATCGTTTTTCTTCGGATCGAATTTAATTTTTCCACTGAAAACTATTTCTTCAAGAATTGGGTATGCGCTTTCTCTCGGGATTATGTTATCATCAACTAAAATTCTATCGGCAACAGGCATTAGCGCTTTATGTGCATGCCCGCATTCGCCCATTACAATCCTGTTTACACCAAGTTTTTTTGCTATCCTAATATGCTCAAGAGCCACTCTCGCAAGCTGTGCATCATCATACCACAGACCATAATTCACAGAATCATAACCACCCATTTCAGAAGACATAGTCCAGTTAATCCCGGCTTTCTCAAATATTATCGCAAAAGCCATGATGTTTTCAGGCCATGAAAGAAATTCACCGAAGTTATGAATAAGAAGAATATCTGCACCTTCCTTGTTTAAAGGCATTTTAATATCCAAACCAGTTAAATCTTTTAAATCTTCCTCAATAAATTCAATTATATCAAGCATCGCAGTTGGATTTGTTCCAGTTGATGAACCTGTTGCGAGTTGCTTTACTGAACCGGACTTATGAAGCTCCTCCGCTGCTAAACCTAATTCCTGACTCATCAACTTTCTAATTTCACGAGATATAAGTCCGTTATCAACTCCAATTGGGCAGGCTTGTGCGCATCTTCTGCAAAGAGTACAACGGTACGATAACTCAGCAAGTCTTGCAATAGTTTCCCAATTTAAATCAATATCAGATCCGGTTATTTTATTATAAAATTTGCCTCCCGGTTTCATATATTTATTAATAATTCGTCTTAAAATTTCACCGCGAAAAATTGGTCTGTAAATTTCTTCCCTCCCACTCGAAATATAAACCGGGCATTCATCCGAACAGGATTGGCATTTAACACAGTTCTCCATTGATAGAAGAAGTGGCTGTAACAGAATCCAATTATCTTCTTTACTTAACAACTTTTTTAATCCTGACAAAAACTTTGCAACAAGTTCCTGCTTCTCTTCTTCGGTTTGTGGTTTTGGAATTGCAATTCCGGAAAAACCATCAAGCGAATGTTCAAGCCTACTTTTTTGATCATCGGTTAAATCTTTCATTGGGGGATCGACCCATTCTTCGTAAGGATACGGAAGCTTTATAAATTCAGCGGGATTAAGCTCGGTTATTTGTTTATCTAATACAGTGAAATCTTTTATTGAATTTATTTTATCGTCTTTCATTTTTTCTCCTTCTGGGGAAATGTCGTTGCGACTTCTGCCCAGGTTTTACCTGTTTTCATGTGAGGGGCAGACCAGCTTACACCAAAATTCAACGCCTCTTTTACTTTTTTCTCAAGTTTGCTGCCTTTTACGTTTTGTTCATCCTCCCAGCGAACATCATGATATGTAAAATATTTTGCAAATAAGTGCATCATTCTTGTAATCGGGAAATATAAAAGGAACAGTGAAATTAGAATTACATTTAAAATAAATAAAATGTCCGGTATGTCAACCCAGTTAAATATGATAAGATTCTTTACAAATTCTTTGCTTAAGATAAAGGAGGAACTCGAAAAGACAATTGTTATTGAAATGCTGATAACCAAAACCAAGATAAAAAACAGGTTAATAAAATCCATGGGTGTATTATAGAATTTAAACTTTTTATCAGTTGCTCTTTGGATTATCAAACCAATGCTTCCTATAAATGTTAAGATTAGACCGGCATATCCAAATAGAATAGTAAGATAGTGAAAGAAATAATCAGCACTACTATTAAGATTGCTTAAATTAATTACTGAGAATAAATTTAAGATAACAGATAATATTATAAGAATAAACGCTCCTGTTATTAAATACAATCCAAGATGAAACGGGAAAGAGAAATACCACA
>JBATIA010000147.1:0-1574 GCA_049667415.1 Ignavibacteriaceae bacterium | reverse complement strand
AACTCCATCTATAGCTCTCGACAGAGTGCGAATGGAAATCTTCAGGCAGGCGAAACGTGCTTTATGGATGGTTGGTGAAATTCCTCGTACTTTTATTTCTGGTAATAAGGAAAAATTAAAGTTGGTCAGAAAGATGGACAACGAAGTTGATGCCCTTCACGAATTAATAATTAACTTTTTAGGAAAGCTTTCTAAGCAGGAATTAACGAATCAGGAATCTAATTTGCTCCAGTCTTACCTTGCAGCTACAAACTACATAGAGAATGTAGGAGATGTTGTTGAAACTAACCTGTATACACTTGGTAAAGAAAGACTTAAAACTGAAGTGGATTTTAGTGAAAGTTTTGAAAAATATTTGAAACCTTATTTTGAAAAAGTTATTTTGATTTTAGACGAGTCAATGAAGTCATTAACAGAAGGTGATAAATTAAAAGCAAAGAACGTAATTGATGCCAAATCAGAAATTTCAGAACTGGCAGATAAAGCTTTAAACCATTTATCTAGTAGACTCCATCATGAAAAGAATCTTGATATGGCTGAATTCAGGATTCAGACTGATGTAATTGAAAATTTTAGACGAATATACTACCTGGCTAAGAGACTAGCTAAAGTTGTTTCCGCAATGGAAGTAAATGATAAAAATAAACCTCTTCGACCTGTTCAGGAAAAATTACCGTTTGATGAATAGAGGTTCGTTTATAAATTATATAGGTATTTTTTATCAATCGAACTTATCTAAAACTAAAGTAATGAAACCGAAATTTGGTATGTTGTAGTGCCTGGTTTTACACTTTAAAAAATTTTATTGGAGACAGAAATTGAGTCAGGATTTTACACATTCAAATAAAACTTTAAAGGTATTATTAATACTTGCTTCGTTTACGGTAATTGTAGCGGGTATGAAAGCTGCTGAATCTATAATTGTTCCTTTTCTTCTGGCGGTTTTCATTTCAATTGTTGCTTCTCCGCCATTTTTTTGGCTTCAAAAAAAAGGAATACCAAAAACTTTTTCATTACTTCTTGTAATACTTGTCTTCCTGTTTTTCGTTTTTCTAATCGGTCTTCTGATCGGAACTTCGGTAAATGATTTTACCTCAAAGCTGCCAGTATATCAACAAAAACTCCAGAGCCAGACTCAGGCAGTAGTTACATGGTTAGTTGAGAAAAGATTTATCGAGCCGGATTTCCAACTTTCAAATGTTTTTAATCCAGGCGCTGTATTAAAGGTTATAGGCGATGCTTTAAATCAAGTAAGCGGATTATTCGCCAACGGATTCCTTATATTGCTAACAGTTTTATTTATGATGCTTGAAATAACAAGTATACCAGTAAAACTAAAAAAAGTTTTTACCAACCCTGAGAATTCCATTCAGCGCGTTCAATCTGTTTTCCAAAACATCAACAAATACATTGCAATAAAAACCTGGATAAGTTTAGGAACGGGACTTCTCGTTTATATTTTACTATTAATTATCGGAGTCGATTATCCTCTGCTATGGGGAGTGTTAGCTTTCGCCCTTAATTTTATACCAACAATCGGTTCAATCATTGCACTCATTCCCCCTGTACTGCTC
>JBATIA010000146.1:0-4362 GCA_049667415.1 Ignavibacteriaceae bacterium | reverse complement strand
GCAACCAAGTTTGCAGTCAATGCTCTCAGTCAATCCACACGTTTGGATGTATTGGACAAAGGAATAAAAGTTACCAGTGTCGATCCCGGGATGGTAGAAACAGAGTTCAGTACTGTAAGGTTTAGAGGTGATAAAGAGCGCGCTAAAAATGTGTATAAAGGATTGAAACCCTTAGGCCCAGAGGATGTTGCTGAAGCCGTTCTCTTTTGTGCAACCAGACCAAAAGAAGTTAATATCAACCAGATAATAATAACACCCTTAGCACAGGCTTCATCGACCCAGGTTTATAGAAAAGAAAAATAGCTATATAAAAATACTTGTATCGCCGGCACCCTCTCTTACGATTATAGGTTCTTCCTTACTAAGATCGATCACGGTTGAAGGTTTTCCGCTCAGGTTTCCTGAGGCGAGCATCAAATCTACCTGATAATTAAAAACTGATTTTATTTCGAGTGGATCAAACAATAATTCACCCTTTCGTGTAGTAGTACTGGTACTAACAATGGGATTACCCAATCCTTCAACGATTTTTAATGCTATCTTATGATCGGGAATTCTTATTCCAACAGTTTTTCTTTTACTCCATAATTTTTTGGGAACCTGTTTAGCTGCCGGAAGAATAAATGTAAAGGGTCCGGGCAGCAAGCGTTTCATTGTCTTATAGGCATAATCAGATACTTTAGCATACTTTGCAATGTCCTTAAGATCCGGACAAATGAAACTCAATAATTTAATATCAGGGTTACTTTTAATCTCCTTTACCCTATCCAATGCCTGCTTATTAAAAATATCGCACCCAATTCCATAAACCGTATCAGTAGGATAAATAATTACCCCACCTTCCTGCAGTACTTTTATAGCCTTATTTATAAATCTTAATTCAGGATCAACAGGGTGTAATTCATAGTATTCCATTTCAAACCTTTTAAATTAAAAAGCAATTAATTATAGAGAATTTGCAAAATATCAGCTCTAAGATATCATTGTATATGAATTTATCAACTGCCAACTTAATATTTCATTTCCTTACAAAAAGTGTTAAAAAATGAATAAAAAAGTGGTTTTGTTTACAAAAAAATCTTTATATTTGTTGCTCGAAATTTCAAGAGCAATTGACTTTTAAGGAGTACGAAATGGCTAGAAAATGTCAGATAACAGGTATAGGACCTCAATATGGAAGCAGCATCTCCCATGCTCATAATAAGACCAAAAGAAGGTTTTTACCTAATTTACAAACGAAAAAAATCTGGGTTCAGGAATTAAACCGAGAGGTTAAGGTTAAGTTGTCCGCAAAAGCATTGAAGACTATCAGTAAAAACGGTACTTCTGATCTTGCCAAAATGATAAGGGAAAAAAAGATTAAAGTTAACTAATAGTTGAAGACAGAATTTAAAAATAAAAGGGAAGCAAATTGCTTCCCTTTTTTTTGTTCGTAATCAGAAAAATTTATTCTCTAACAACCCAAACTTTAACCTTGGCTCCGACATTGGAATGAATCTTTATATTTACACTGTAAATACCAAGAGTCTTAATTGCTTCATCGATCTCAATTTTCCTTTTATCGATATCGTAGCCTTTTTCTTTAAGATTATCAGCAATCATCTGAGCTGTTACACTACCAAAAATTTTATCTTCCTCACCTACCTGGACAGGAATTGTAATTGATACTTTTTCTAACTCTGTTGCAAGAGTTTCAGCTGCCTGTAATTCGTGCTTAGCTTTTTTAATTACCGCTTTTTTTTCATCTTCTAATGCTCTTAAGTTTCCGTCCAAAGCAATGTAAGCTATTTTTCTCGGAAGAAGATAATTATGTGCATACCCATCTTTAACTTCCACAACATCACCAACTTGTCCAAGCGGTTCATAATTTTGTCTTAAAATTACTTTCATCTTTACTCCTTATATTAACTATCTGATGCTTTCAGAAACGTAGGGCAATAGAGCCATATGCCTTGCTCTTTTAACAGCTATTGCAAGCTGCCTCTGGTATTTAGAACTAGTTCCGGTGATTCTTTTAGGTATGATTCTTCCCTGCTCAGATACAAATTTTTGTAGCAATTTAACGTTTTTGTAATCGATGTATTTAATCTTTGCTTGAGTAAAGCGACAGATTTTTTTTGTTTTTATTTCTTTTTTAGGTGCAATCATCTTTATTTATCCTTCATTAAATTTGATTCTTCATCTGATAAAAATTTATCAAAAGAGTCTTCTGTATAATCAGCATCGTTCTCTTCAGCTACAACTGCAGTATCTTCTTCTTCAGAATTGTTCACTTCAGCATCAACGAATTTTCCTCTTTTATTAAGAAACTGGATTCTTCTTGCCTTTATTTCAACTATACTTCTGTTATGGCCGTCATCGGTTTTCCAGGTTCTGCTTTGCAATTCTCCATCAACCAGCACAGCTGAACCTTTTTTTAGCCTTTCCTTACAGCTATCTGCTAATTTATTCCAGGCAACAATACCAACATAACAAACATCCTCCTGCCACTGGTTAGTGCTGTCTTTAAATCGTCTGTTTGAAGCTAAAGAGAAGTTCACAACAGGAGTCTTATTAGTAGTTTCCCTGAAGATTGGATCTTTGGTTAAATTGCCAGCAACTATCACATAATTGATTTCCGGCATTTTCAAATCGGCCATGGTTTAATCCTCCATACTATCATTAGTTATTAATTATACGTCTTTTACATTATTCTCTTCAATATCCTCATCAGCTTCAGGGGGAACCACGGGGATTACTTCCACTTCTTCTGCTAATTGAGTCAGTAGAGATTTATCAATTTCAATTTGTTCGAGGGCATCTTTTGACAGGGTGATAGTTAAGTACCGTAAGATATTTTCATCTAACTGGTAATTTCTTTCGATTTTAGGAACAAGATCGGGCGGGGAATTGAATCTGAATATTGCATAATACCCTATCTTGCTTTTTTTTACCTGGTAAGCAAGCCTTTTTCTACCCCAATCTTCTATTTCTAATACATCTCCCCCGAAAGTAATAATCGTTTCTTTGATTCTTGCTATAAGGCTTTTTATTGTTTCATCATCTAGTGCTGCATTTATAAGAACAGCACTTTCATAAACATTCTTATTCATTTAATAATCTACCTCCCTATGGACTTATGGCCTGCTGCAAACTTATTGCAACAAGCAGGGTTGTTAAATAATCTTTCTTGTGACGACAAATTTATTTAATTAATGGTGCAATAACAAGTGATATTACTGCCATTAATTTGATTAAAATGTTCAAAGAAGGTCCGGATGTATCTTTAAAAGGATCGCCAACTGTATCGCCAACAACTGCTGCCTTATGCGGATCGGAACCCTTGTAATATTTCTCACCATTCAATTCTAAACCACTTTCAAACATTTTTTTGGCATTATCCCATGCACCACCAGCATTTGATTGGAAAATGGCCATTAAAACACCTGTTACAGTAACACCGGCTAGAAGTCCTCCTAACATTTCTGGGCCACCACCAAAACCAACCAGGATCGGGGTTAATACCGCCAGCAGACCTGGAACGACCATTTTTCTTATTGCTGCCTTGGTTGAAATAGCAACGCATTTTCCGTACTCAGCTGCTCCATCTGCTGCTTCGAAAGTCTTTATATCTTCCTGCGACCATTCTGATTGTTCTTTACCGTCATATTTTTTCATTAACTGCAGAGCTTTGGTAAGTGCTGGAATAGTTTTGAACTGCCGTCGAACTTCTTCAATCATAGACATGGCTGCCCTGCCAACTGCACTCATTGCTAATGCGGAAAATAAGAACGGAAGCATTCCACCCACAAACAACCCTGCCATAACACCGGCTTTTGAAATATCTATTGTTTTAATATTTGCAGCTGTCATAAATGCACCGAATAAAGCTAAAGCAGTTAAGGCGGCGGAACCAATTGCAAATCCTTTTCCAATTGCAGCAGTAGTATTTCCAACAGCATCTAACCTATCCGTTCTTTGCCTTACTTCCTTTGGAAGATTGGACATTTCAGCAATACCACCTGCATTATCTGAGACAGGACCATAAGCATCGACTGCTAATTGTATCCCTGTATTTGAGAGCATACCTACAGCAGCAATAGCAATTCCATATAGGCCGCCAAAATAAAATGCTGCTATAATTGAAGCCGCAATTATTATGATAGGTATTGCTGTGGAGAACATACCATTACTTAAACCCGCTATAATATTTGTCGCAGTCCCAGTTAATGATTGTCTGGCAATTACCTTCACAGGTGGTTTTCCGAATCCGGTAAAGAATTCAGTTACAACACCGATTAAGACTCCGGCAACTAAGCCGATAACGGTAGCAAAGAATATATTTAGAGAAGTTATGCGATATACTGTTCCATACAATGGGTC
>JBATIA010000145.1:0-6173 GCA_049667415.1 Ignavibacteriaceae bacterium | reverse complement strand
GAATAGCAACTTTTAATGACGACATGGGTGCAGACAAGGAAATAAAGTGGGTGGTCACAGGAGGAATTGGTGCAATAGTGGGAGGTCTATTAGGCTGGCTTATTGGCGAATCACTTCCACCGGATATCGTAAATATTAGGTTCAATACACCTGATGATGTTATAAAGCTTAAAGATTATTCTGCATATTATTTTCAGTATAATAAAGCTCTTGAAGAGAAGTATGTGGAATTAGAATAGCTAAATTATTTTTTGAAACTAAGAAAATGATTCTAATGAAATAATATTTTCATTTAAGTAAGACTAAATTTTTCAAAGATCTTTAAGATATCCGGTTCCACCGAGAGAACTCATCTGTCCAAGTATCCAGTTCTGTCTTCGCAAAATATAACCCGAAGGTTTCCTCGCCGAAAACCGAATTGGATTAGGTATTACTGCAGCAAGTAAGGCTGCCTGACTTCGTGTAAGCTTAACTGGGAGTTTCTTAAAATAAATCTGACTTGCAGCACCAACACCGAAAATCATATCACCCATCTCAACAATATTCAGGTATACTTCAAGTATTCGTTCTTTGCTCCATAAGAGTTCAATGAGCACAGTAAAGTATGCTTCAAAACCTTTTCTGATAAAACTTCTGCCTTCCCAGAGGAATAAATTTTTTGCAACCTGCTGAGTAATCGTGCTCGCACCTCTCAATTTGCGCCCGCGCTCATGCTGTTCAATTGCTTTTTCGATCTGGTCAAAATCAAATCCAAAATGGTTTGGAAAATTCTGGTCTTCTGCAGCAACTACTGCAAGAGCCATTTGCTTCGAAATATCATCATAGCTGAACCATTCGTAAGCTATCATTTGTCTTTCTTTAAAAGTAGCTAATGCTTCGACTTTTCTTTGAATCATAATTGAAGAAGTTAGAGGATTTAACCATTTAAACAGTAATACTGAAAATACAGAGAGTAAAATAAATCAGAGGAAAATTTTCAGAAGAATCTTCGGAAGCTTTTTAATGGTTTGCTTCAGGTTGAATTTCTTTTTCCTAGCCACGGGTATCCTTAAATCTACGGGACAGGGTCATAACCGCTTCCACCCCAGGGATGACACTTTAAAATTCTTTTAAGGCTTAACCAGCCTCCTTTAAGAATTCCATATTTTTTCAAAGCTTCAAGAGTGTAGTGAGAACAGGTTGGAGTAAATCTACACGAAGGGGGAAACAATGGCGAAATTAAAAGCTGATAAATTTTTATCACTACTATAAAAGGCATAGCAAATAGTTGAAGTAATTTCTTAAAGAAAATATTTACATTCATCTTATTTGAGAAAGCAGACTGACTTCATAATAGAATTTAAAAATTTCCTGCCAATTCTGAGGATAACCGCATAATAAAAAAATAACTTTGAAATTCTCTCTAAATATAACTTAATTTGCCCCGTCAAAATTGAGAATTATCACAAATCAAGTAAAGGTATGGCAAAAAACGTTGTAATTGTTGAATCACCGGCTAAGGCAAGCACGATTGAAAAATTTCTCGGAGAGGATTTTCTCGTTACATCCAGTTACGGACATATAAGAGATCTTCAGAAGAAAGATAAAGGAATCGACGTTGAAAATAACTACACTCCGCACTATATAATTCCTGAAGAGAAAAAAGCAAGAGTAAAAGAGCTTAAGAAATTATCAGATAAATCTGCAACTGTTTGGCTTGCTACTGACGAAGACCGTGAAGGAGAGGCTATAGCCTGGCATCTCAAAGAAGTATTAGAACTACCCGAAAAAAAAATAAGACGAATTGTCTTTTCAGAAATAACAAAGACTGCAATACTCGAAGCGGTAAAAAATCCCCGCGGTATTGATTATAATCTTGTTAACTCACAGCAATCTCGCAGAATACTGGACAGGTTGGTTGGTTTTGAACTCTCCCCTATCCTATGGAGAAAAGTAAAACCAAATCTCTCAGCAGGACGTGTACAGTCTGTTGCCGTCAGATTAATTGTTGACCGTGAAAGAGAAATAGATTCGTTTAAGACTCAATCGAGATTTAAGGTTACCGGCAATTTTGTTGAAACTGATAAGGATGGTAAAAAATCAGATTTTAAAGCAGAAGTTCCCGAATACTTCAGTTCACAAAAAGAAGCTGAAGATTATCTGGAGAATTGTAGAACATCTGAATTTTCAATTGAAAGTTTAGAAAAGAAACCTGTAAAAAAATCCCCTCCTGCCCCATTTACAACTTCAACACTTCAACAGGAAGCAAGCAGAAAGTTAAGGTACTCTGTTGCCAGAACAATGCTTGTTGCGCAGAAGTTATACGAAGCCGGCAAGATCACTTATATGCGAACTGATTCTGTTAACCTTTCGGACCTCGCACTTGACGCAGCAGAACAACAGATCAATTCAGAATATGGTAAAGGTTATTCGCATAAGAGACAATTTAAAACTAAATCGAAGACAGCGCAGGAAGCTCACGAAGCAATTCGACCAACCGACTTCAGCAAAGAGAGTGTTAGCGGTTCGAAAGAAGAAAAAGCTCTATATGAACTGATATGGAAAAGAACACTAGCATCCCAGATGAGCGACGCACAAATTGAAAGAACAATAGCCAAGATAAATGTAAGCAATGCTGAGAAAATGTTCGTTGCGAATGGCGAAGTAATAAAATTTGACGGATTTCTTAAAGTTTATTTTGAATCAACTGATGATGAAAACGGTGAAAACGGAACCGAAGGTATTCTGCCAGCATTGTTCGAGGGTCAGAAAATATCTTTCACCGAAATATTAGCTACTCAAAGATATACTCGTCCACCTTCAAGATTTACAGAAGCAAGTCTTGTAAAGAAGTTAGAAGAGCTTGGAATTGGCAGACCTTCAACCTATGCACCTACAATCAGCACAATTCAAAAAAGAGGTTACGTACATAAGGAAGAGCGAGAAGGAACCCAAAGGGAGTATATAGTAATTTCACTTAATGAGTCTAAAAAGATCAGCAGTGAAAAAAGAACTGAAATAACCGGCGCTGATAAAGGCAAATTATTCCCTAATGATGTGGCAATGCTTGTTAACGACTTTTTAGTTGAACACTTTCCGCGTATTATGGATTTTAAATTTACTGCTCATATTGAAGAAGAACTGGATGAAATAGCGAACGGCCAAATGGATTACCATGAAATGCTCGAAGAATTTTATCCTCCATTCAAAGAAAAAGTTGATCACACGATTGAAACTTCTGAAAGAGTTTCAGGCGAGAGAATTCTCGGAACCGATCCGGTCACCGGTAAACGAGTATCAGTAAGAATGGCTCGTTATGGTCCTGTTGCAGCATTGAGCAACCCTGAAGACGAAAATGATACCCCGCATTATGCAGCTTTACGAAAAACGCAAAAACTTGAAAACATTACATTTGAAGAAGCTATACAATTATTTAAGCTTCCAAGAGTTATTGGTGAGTACGAAGATCGCGAAGTAGTTGCAGCAATTGGTAGGTTTGGTCCATATGTAAGACACGACGGAAAATTTTATTCAATAAAAAATCAATTTGATCCACACGAAATTGAAATTGATGATGCAATTGATGTTATAGAAGCTAAGAGAAAAGCAGATTTAGTGAAAACAATAAAAACCTTCGAGGAAAACCCTGAATACGTGATACTTAACGGTCGATGGGGTCCATACCTCAAAGCTGGGAAATTAAATGTAAGAAGACCAAAGGATCGCGATCCGGCTTCCTTAACTTTAGAAGATTGTATTAAGTTAGCTGAAGAATCTGCTGAAAAGAAAAAAACAAAACCGAAAAGAAAAGTTCGTGCAAAAAAATAGCTGATCATTATTATAGTAAAATTCTAAGATTCACTTTAAATGTTTATCTTTTCCAACAAATCTTAAAAAAAATATTAATATTATATGCTGTTAGCTTTTATTGAGTGGAATATAAACCCAGAAATTTTTCATTTAGGTCCTGTTTCTGTCAGATGGTACGGTCTTCTATTTGCCATGGGATTTGTAACCGGCTATTTTATTATGAACTGGATATTTACAAGGGAAGGAAGACAGAAAACAGAAGTTGAGCAACTTTCAATTTATATGATTTTTGGAACTGTTATCGGTGCAAGGTTAGGTCATTGCTTGTTATACAATCCAGGTTATTACCTCTCCAATCCAATTGAGATAATTAAAGTATGGGAAGGCGGACTTGCCAGTCATGGTGCAGCAATAGGAATTTTAACTGCGCTTTATCTCTATTCAAAAAAGAAAAAAGATATATCTTTTCTATGGATTATTGACAGAATTGTAATTGTTGTAGCACTTGCCGGCTGTTTCATCCGGCTTGGAAATTTGTTTAACTCAGAAATAATCGGGAAACCTGCTGAAGTAGCCTGGGCATTTATTTTTATTGCCGTAGATAATGTTCCAAGACACCCGGCACAGCTTTACGAATCAATTGCATACCTTATAATATTTCTGATACTGATGTTTTTATATACTAAGGGAATGGAGAAAAGCAGAAATGGATTACTATTTGGATTATTTCTTATTCTTGTTTTTGCATTCAGATTTTTTGTGGAATTCTTCAAGGAGAATCAATCAGGATTTGAGGCTGGAATGGCTTTGAATATGGGTCAGCTTCTAAGTATTCCGTTCGTAATAGCAGGAATTGTATTTATTGCAAGATCCTTCAAACCTAAAATTAAAAAGTGATTTCATTCGATCAAATTCTTAACAGCCTGTTCAAATGACTCATAGCTCTGTTTTCCTATAAGTATTTTTTTCTGATTCCCATTTTTATCATAAATGAAAGTTGCAGGTATTGCACCGTTCCATTCTTTACTGAGTAAATTTATAAAATCCTCCGGTTCAATAACCTTAAGAATATAATTTTCAAACCCGGCATTTTGATTTTGGAGAAATGGAATCACCTTAGAGTCTAAAATTTCAGTATCATCGACACTGATACCCACCACCCGAACTTTTTCACTGTAACTTTTCGCTAATTGAACTAAATCAGGAAATTCCTCGCGACAAGGTAAACACCATGTAGCCCACACATTAATTAATAATGTGCGGTCTCTGTTAGTATTAATTAACTCAGTTAGTTCTTTTACGTCTTTTATTTTTACATCTGGGTTATTAATTGATTGTGCAAATACAGGAATGATATCACTAATCAATGCAAATAGTAATAATAAAAAGACTGAAGGAAACAATTTCATGGTCAAGTCTTAAATTCTTTTTATTGTGCAACCAAAAGCTTTAGTTTCTTTCTTTGTGATCTCTTTGCCTGCCAAAATTTCATTAAGTGCATTTTCTAAATCTTTAGATACTACTTCAGATTCATTTCTTGAATTATCTATTCTGCCATGATATAGAATATTGAAATCACTACTCAGAATATAAACTTCCGGAGTGAAGGAAGCTTCAAACTTATCGGCTATAATATTCTTTTCATCTTTCAATATTGTGAAAGTCAAACCATTTTCTATTGCATGCTCTTTAATTCTATCAACCGATTCAGCTTTATTGGAATTTATCCCAATAAAAGCAACATTCTTTTGGTTGTATTCATTATAAATATTTTCCATACGCGAATTATATGCATTGGATACCGGGCACTCTGTTGCAATAAACATTAGCACGATCGCTTTGGAATCTTTGTAATCTGAGAGAGAGTGTTCTTTCCCATTATAATCTTTAAGTGTAAAATTTTCAATTTTCCCCTGGACTGAAAAATTATTAACTGCTGCAATTAATAAAAAAGCAATTGTTGTTATCGCAATCATTAAAAAAACCTTTTTTAAATGCATAGATACTCCTTGATTAAATTATGAATCAGTAAAAAATTTGCTGGCAATGATTGGAAGATTATTTCGATAAATCAAGCTATAATTTATGGGAGGTTTTTATATTCAACGAATAATTTCAAAATAAATTTTTCACCTTCTTAAATTAGTAAATACAATCAAATTGGCATAGATTTAAATAATCGAATAAAACATTTCTCAACTTAATTACTGGGAAATAATATGAAAATTATTGAAAAGATAAAGAACAAAACAGCAGTTGTTGGCATTGTCGGCATGGGTTATGTCGGGCTACCGCTCGGATTAGCATTTGCTAAAAAGAAAATTAACGTGTTAGGATTTGATCTTGACGAAAGGAAAATTTCCTTCCTGAACAAAGGCAGAGGA
>JBATIA010000144.1:0-5012 GCA_049667415.1 Ignavibacteriaceae bacterium | reverse complement strand
ATAAGGACGTGAGATAGAGTATTAAGAAATAGAAAATTTATCTTTTACCTATCTCACGTCCTGAAGCCGTTAGGGGTGTTATTCCAAGCCGATCCCGACTTCTCGGGATAAATGGGATGACTGAGATAATACCCTAACACCTGATCTGGGTAATGCCAGCGTAGGGAAACGGGCTAAAAGCCTGCCCACCGTAGTGTGTGGAATGATTATGATTTTAGCCGTTTCTCCGAAGGAGTCCTTCGGATTTTAAACGGCTTTTTTATTTTAATGAGGTGCGATATGAAAATCTTAATCGTTCTTCTTCTAATTTTAAATTTCTTGACATTTGCGCAGCAGATTAATTTAGAGGGTAAAGTAGTTGATGCTGAAACCGACTTACCCCTTGAAAACACCAATATAACCATTTCTACTAAAACTGGAATTGGGACTTCCTCTGATAATAATGGTAATTTCATCTTATCAGCCAATGTTGAAAACTCGGACACACTTACGATTAGCTTTGTTGGTTATGAAACAGGCAAAATATCGATTGAGCAGCTGCTGAATATTCCGGGTGTCAGCAATGCAGGTGGGAATGTTTTTTATACAATCCACTTAAATAGAAAGACCATTCCTTCACAGACTATTCTTGTTGAGGCTACAATTGGCAAAAAGGGATTCACTCCGCTCGCTTTTGATCAATTAAAGGCTAAAGATATTGAAAAGAATTATACTGTATATGATATGCCAAAATATCTGAGTGATCTTCCATCCTCAACCTTTTACTCGGAGAGCGGTAATGGAATAGGTTACAATTATATCAGCATCCGTGGGTTCGATCAAAGAAGAATTTCAGTCTCAGTAAATGGAATTCCGCAGAATGATCCTGAAGACCATAATGTTTATTGGCTGGACTTTCCCGATCTTCTCGCAAGCACTGATTTGATTCAGGTTCAGAGAGGAGCAGGCTCAGGTGTATTCGGTTATCCGGCAATAGGTGGTTCAATTAATATCATTACTTCAAACTTTTCAAATAAACCTAAAATTGATTTATCTGCTTCGTACGGTTCTTATGTTACACGAAAATATTCAGTATCTTTTTCGAGTGGTTTGATAGATGAAAAATATTCTGTCTATGCAAAACTTGGACAAATATTGAGTTCAGGATATAAGCAGCAAACATGGGTTAACTTTAAAAGTTATTTCCTTTCTGCTGTCCGATATGATAAAAATTTTACAACTCAACTTAATTTTTATGGTGGTCCAATTAGCGATGGACTAGGATATACCGGTGCGGCAAAGTTTGCAGTGAAGGATAAAAATTTACGGAGGGAAAACTATTCTTATTGGGAAGCAGATGAAAATGGATATACTTATGTAGTCCCAAGAAGACCAGAGGAGATCGAAAACTTTTCCCAGCCTCATTTTGAATTATTAAATGAGTGGCAAATTAACGAAAAGCTAAAAGTAAACTCTGCATTATTTTTGGTTCTAGGTGATGGCTTTTTTGATTACGATGGCTCCTGGTCGATTTTCTACGATGATTATTTCAGGTTGAGAGGCAATGGGTTCGATACGAGCTTTGTTCCAACAAACACATTAATTCGCGCTAAGGTAGAGAACAGGCAATATGGATGGATACCAAGATTCAGCCTGGAGCATAATAACGGAATTCTATTTTTTGGAGCAGAACTTCGGAAGCATAATTCACTACATTGGGGAAGTATTAATTATGCAGAAAGTCTTCCTCCCGGAGTAACTAAAGATTACAGGTATTATTCTTACAATGGCGCTAAAGACATTTACAGTGCTTTTGTTAATGAATCATACCACTTAAATGAGCATTGGAATCTTCTTGGTGAGTTGCAGCTTGCTTATCACAAATACAGGTTATTTAATGAAGCTTATGTCGGGACAGATTTTACGGTCAGTAATCTTTTTGTAAATCCCAGACTAGGAATTAACTTCAAACCAGTTAATCCATTAAATATATATTTTTCATTTGCTAGGGTTTCCCGTGAACCAAGATTGAAAGAATATTACGATGCTGCAGAATCAAGCGGGGGAGAAGTTCCTCAGTTTGAAGTTAATCCTGATGGATCATACAATTTTGAAGAACCACTCGTTAAACCGGAAACTATGAACGACTTTGAACTGGGAGCTTCATTTAATCAGGAAAATTTTTCTCTTACTCTTAATCTTTTTTATATGCTTTTCAATGATGAAATTGTAAAAGACGGACAAGTTGATAGATTCGGTCAGCCTACAACCGGAAATGTTGATCGCTCAGTTCATCTCGGTGCAGAGCTTTCTGCGATTGTAAAATTCTGGCAGAACCGGTTAGAGCTTTTTGGAAATGCAACAATAAGCAAGAATACAATTGAAGAAGGTAAGTTCTTTATCGATGCTGAAAACTTTATTGATTTAGGAGGGAACAGGATCACAGGTTTTCCTGATTTCCTGGCAAACGTTGGAGTCACCTTTCAGCAATCAGGATTTTATTTAAGGTTAACAGGTAAGTATGTCGGTGAGTTTTATTCTGATAATTACGATGAAAAACTGGGAGATTATTTATCTGTTTTTCCTGGCTTTATTGAATACACAGATAATTTGAATGAAGCTTATTTTGTGTCTGATATTTTTATGAGCTATGAATTTTCGCTGTTGAATTCTCTGACTCCCTGGAAGATCTACCTGCAGGTAAATAATATTTTTGATAATTTGTATTCAGCTTACGCAATCGGGAAAGAATTTTTCCCCGCAGCAGAAAGAAACTGGCTGGCTGGTGTTCAGGTAGGGCTTTAATTTTTCAAGCTGAACTTGATTCAGCTTCTTTGGACAATTAGTAAAAAGTAATATAAGATTCCGAAACAAGTTCGGAATAAAAAAAACTATGAATAATTGCATAATACTTGCAAATGGAAAACCTCCTAAAAAAAGCATTATTACCTTTTTTCAGGAGAAGGAATTTGATACTTTAATTTGTGCTGACGGCGGAGCAAATTCAGCACTTAAGATGAAACTTGTTCCGAATTTAATCATCGGGGATCTTGATTCAATTTCGCAAGAAGCACTGAAAAAATTTAAATCCGTCTCCAGAATAATTCAGCTAAAAAGACAGAATGATACCGATGTCGAAAAATGCCTGAAATATGCTATAGGCAGGAAATTCAACGAGGCTCTTCTTGTAGGTGTAACAGGCAATCGTCTGGATCATACTTTCTGCAATATTGGGATTGTTCTTAAATTTTTTCCTCAAATAAAAATATCATTGATTGCAGAAAATTCATTTCTAAAAGCTTACACAGGTAAGGTTGAATTGGAAACTTATCCTGGTGAAACAATCTCTCTTTATGGGATAACTTCAAAAACTAAAATTTCTTCGAACGGATTGAAGTACGAACTTAAAAATGTTTCTCTTCCTTTTGGAAAAAGAGAAAGCACCAGCAACATTGCAAAGAAAAAACTGGTAAAATTAAAAATCAGTAGCGGTGTTGTGTTCGTTATGCGTGACGTTAATATTTTGATTAAGTATGGTCTCATTTAGTTTAGTTGATATACTGATAATATTAGCATTCTTTGCTACACTATTATTCATCGGATTCTATACCGGCAGAAAAACAGGTACGGATGCAAATGACTACTTACTTTCCGGCAGGAAGTTGAGTTTGTTCTTATTCGTCGCGGTAAATGTTTCAACCTGGTACGGTGGAATACTCGGAGTAGGGGAGTTCACATATCGTTATGGTTTGGTTAGCTGGTTCACACAAGGATTTCCTTATTATGTTTTTGCATTTTTCTTTGCACTTTTCTTTGCAAAAAAAATTAGGGAAGCGTCTCTGTTCACTATTCCTGATAAGCTCGCAGAAGTTTATGGAAAGAAAGTCGGATTGATTTCTGCAATAATAGTATTTGTGCTGGTTTCTCCTGCACCATACTTGCTGATGAGTGCAAACCTGGTTTCACTGATTTTTAATATAAGCATTATCCCAGCATTAATTCTTTCGTTGTTGCTTTCTCTGGTTTATCTGGTGAAAGGAGGATTCCGTTCAAATGTTTTTGTGGATACATTCCAGTTTTTTGTGATGTTTGCTGGATTTATTCTGATACTGATTTTTGCAGGAGTTGAATTTGGAGCAATAGATTTTATTTCTGCCTCTGTACCGGAAAACCATTTGAAAGTTACAGGTGGAATGTCGCCAACATTTTTAATTGTTTGGTTTCTGATTGCTCTCTGGACGTTTGCAGATCCCGGCTTTCATCAAAGATGTTATGCAGCAAAATCAGGTAACATTGCTAAGTGGGGAATACTCATCTCAATTCTTTTCTGGGCTTTATTTGATTTTCTCACAACCTCAACAGGATTATTTGCCAAAGCTGTTATTCCAGAAATTGATAATCCTGTTCTGGCTTTCCCATTGTTTGCTGAGGAAGTTCTACCAGCAGGAGTTAAAGGAATATTTTATGCTGCACTTTTTGCAACTATACTCTCTACACAAATCAGTTTTTTATTTTTAAGCGGAACGACTATAGGGCGTGATTTCATTTATCGCGGCGTAGCCTCACTTAGTGAGACGAAGCCGGATATTCAACCAACCAAAAATGAAAGCAAACTTAAGACTTACACTATAATTGGATTAATTATTTCTGGAATCTTTGCTGGCTTACTTGCCTACTTAATCCCTTCAGTAATTGAGATTTGGTACACAATAGGCTCTTTATTCATTCCGGGAATTATTTTACCGGTTGTGAGTGCTTACTATTTAAAACTAAAAGTCTCACTTAATATCATTTTACTTGAAATGATTGCAGCATTTCTTTCCACAACAATCTGGTTTTTTGTGAGAAGTGAATTTGTTAACACACATTTCTTAAAGGAAATTGAGCCGATGCTTGTTGGATTGTTTGTTGCGGTTGCAATCCATTTGCTTGGTCTAGTGTTCAAAAAATAAAATTAAGAAAAATCCCCTCCTCTCTGAGAAGGTTGTGTCAGTATATTAAATTGCCACGACTTTTAAGTCGTGGTACATAAA
>JBATIA010000143.1:0-3940 GCA_049667415.1 Ignavibacteriaceae bacterium | reverse complement strand
ATGCGCATCAAAAATAATCTGGGTTCTCGGACCAAAAGTAATATCACCTTCTACTAAAACTATTGCTGAGTCAGACAGAAGAACTTCCATTCCTTCACCAATTATACTTCCCCCAACTACCAGCACTTTCGGATTTGGAGAAGTGGAAAGAAGAAGCGACAATAACTTTTTGTAATTTACTTTTGCTTTCAGATTTTTGCTTATCGATGGTGTTAATTTAGATGCAATAGAATGTAATTTACTTTTTTTTAAATCAAAGGTTGTATTTCGCTGTTCAATAAAATCAGCAGTATTGAAGACACTTTTCTCTTCATTTATGAGTATTGGTATATTATTAATTATCGGAAAGGTTGAGAAACACTGCAGGTTATTACATTTCATTAAATCTTTTTCTATAATCAGTCTATTGAGACAACGAGGACAACAAATTTGTCCGATTATTTCTTCAGGCAACTTCATTAATTATTGAAAATAATTAGAAATATTTAATTGAATCAGTTAAAAATTAGTTGCATCGAACACTTCTACAACTATCTTATTTAAGCTTCTCAATGTCCACCAATAATTATATATATCAAAAATTAAAATTGAGATATTTAATCTTTTATATATGATAAATAAGAACTAGTGCAATTTATTAAAAATATGTATGATAGCGATTATAACCCGATTAATATCATTACACAATTCATACAAAAAGAGGGTAATTAAAATATAAGAGTTCTCTTTGGTTTTAATATACCATTCTAATTAAATAGCCTTATTTTTCACTTGCCTCGATATTGTCAAAATGCTATGTTTCACTAGAAATTTCAACCTTCAAGGAGCTAAATGAAAGAAATATCTCGTTCGTTCTTCATCATTCTTATCATTTTTGTTGCAATAACAAATACCTTCCCTCAAACTTATAAAGTAGTTGAGTCCAACACAGAACATATAGTAATTGAATTTAATTTTAGCAATTCATACAATGTGGTGGATACTGTTGTATCTGGTAGAATCTTTCAAAAGATTCGTGGGGAAGATCACTCTTACCGGAATCCCGGAGAACCCTGGCTGCCTGAATTTATGGTATTAGTTGGAATTCCTTTCGACAGTAAACCTACATTCAGAGTTATGGACATGAAGCAAACATCTGAGAAAAATCGATTTCTTGTACCTTATCCTGAAGAAAATCCTTCTTTTGTAAAACAGGATATGAACAACATTGATAAGGATGTTTATTCCAGGAATGAGTTATTTCCATTTTCTTCAGTAAATATTGATGAAAGCTATATAGTCCGTTACGCAAATATTCTTCAAGTGAAAATATCCCCCTACCAGTTTAATCCGGTAACCAGAGATCTTTTTTTTAATCAATATCTAAAAATAAAGATTGATTTTAATGCTCTGAATAATGTTAATGTCATTTCATATGTTGATGAAATGACCGAAGATATTCTTAAAGGATCTACTATAAACTATAAAGAAGCCATAAGTTTTACAGGAAAAATTAATGAGGGTGATTCACCATCTCTAATTAATTCATATTGGTATAATCCAAATAAGAATTATTTTAAAATCTATGTGGATACTAAAGATGTTTACCGAGTAACTTATGAAGAATTAATATCTTCAGGTGTCCAGTTAGGATCAAATACACAGATTGATAAGCTAGAATTATTTAACGATGGCTTACCATCTCCAATCGAGGTTTTTGATAATAATTCTGATAATTTATTTAATAGTGGTGATTATTTTCAGTTTGTCGGATTTCCCCCATCACCTACGGATTATTGTTCATGGAATATTTACAATTTAACCAATGTTTACTGGTTTTCATACGAAAGTGATTCTACAGGATTAAAATACAATAATACTCCCAATGAAATATTTACCTATAATAGAACTTATTTTTCAAATTTAACAACTCTTCACTTTGAAAAAGATTCTTTATACGAGAGACTTGGATATGCACCAAATGATAAAAGGGATTTCTGGTTCTGGGACAAAGCTTATTCCAGAAACGGAAGCCCGGCTTATGCATTTGGACAATTCTTTGAATCTTTTCCTAATTGGTTTTACCCGGATTCTGCGTATGTGCGTATAAAAGTAGCTATGCAAGGAATGAGTAATAGTTCCTTTTGTACAAATGATCATAAAGCATACATAATCATTAATGATGAACCGGTTGGGGATATTCTATGGGATGGACAAAAAGATGTTGTTTTTAATAAACGATTCTACGCATCACCCGATAGTATACCAATTTATCCCGGTAATTTTCTAAAAGTTGAAGTACGAGGCGATGTATGTTCAGACGCCGATGATGAAATAAGAATTAATTGGTATGAATTTGAATATTGGAGAGGTAACTCTGCATTTGGGAAATATTATAACTTTAAAAATTATGATAATAGCGGTATAAACCGTTATGGAATATTTGATTGGCAAGGCAGTGATATGCGAGTTTATGTTCCGAATAAAAGTAAAGTTATTCATATCAGTAGTACTGCGAGTTATACGCAATTTGTTGATACTCTCAAAGCAACTACTGAGTACTTTTTAGCTGCAAGTGATTACTATTCAACAGTTGATTCGATAGTAGCTGACATACCTTCGGATCTTAGAAATATTTCTAACGGTTGCGACTATATCATCATAACACATAATAAATTTATAGATATTGCAAACCAACTTGCAGCTTTAAGGCAAAGTAACTTTCCGGACGAAAGTATTCCTAATCCTCGAATTTGTGTTGTAGATATTCAGCAAATCTATGATGAGTTTGCTTTTGGATTTTTAGAACCATTCTCGATAAGAGAGTTCATAAAGTATGCATTTGAAAATTGGACTTTACCAGCACCCGCATATGTAGTCCTGCTCGGTGATATGAGTTATGATTACAGAGGACTCCTGGAATCAAGTCGTTCTAATTTCATTCCTTCTATACCATACTTTACAAGTATTTATGGGCTGGCAGCAAGTGATAATCAATTTGTTGCAGTTACCGGGATTGATTTAGCTCCGGACCTAGCCATTGGCAGATTATCGATTGAAACTGTTGAAGAAGGTAGCATTTTACTACAAAAGTTAACTGATTATCCGGATGATCCTACGAAACCATGGAAGCAAAATGTTTTATTACTTGCATCCGGATTAAACCTTCAGGACGAAATTTCATTTGGATTTAACGATGCGAGCTTGTATTTAGGAAACACTTATGTGATTCCCAATGGTTATTCAGCTTCCTATGTTTTTCGTTATCCAAGTAAACCCGAGCATGAACCCTTTCAAGGTGAAGGACCTAAGATCAGGGAAGAAATAAATAAAGGCGCAGCATTAGTAAATTATTATGGACACGGTGGAGGCTATCAATGGGATCTGGTGTTTACCAATGAGGATATTTACTTACTTGAGAATGAGGGGAGATTACCTGTAATATTAAGTGTAACATGTTATACCGCTCATTTCGATAATCAGGATGTTTTCGGAGAACAGTTTAATAAGGTGAATGGAAAAGGTAGTATTGGTTTTTATGGTAGTTCAGGATTGACATATTGGGGTGTTGGCACTGCGATAAATCGTGAATTATTTGATGAAATATTTAACCTTAGGAATTTCGTAATCGGAAAGGCTATCATGAACTCGAAAAACAGAGTTCCTTCTGGTGGTGTTTATGGTACGCAAATTAATTTACTGACATACCTTGGCGATCCTGTGATGAAATTAGCTTTACCCAACTATCCAGATTTTGAAATTAAGTCTAATGATATAACACTTAATCCGGAAAATCCACTTGTTGGTGACAGTATTCAGGTAAAAATAAAAATATCCAACTGGGGTACTGTATTTCCAAACGATTCTGTTACAGTTGAACTTTTTGCCAGTTCATCCGATACATCATATCAGGTAAGCTCTATTAAAAGAGGAAATTTCCCCGAGAAAGATTCTGTTTATT
>JBATIA010000142.1:0-1727 GCA_049667415.1 Ignavibacteriaceae bacterium | reverse complement strand
GCATTAAACATCATTAACAACAGTATGCCGGCGATGACTACAGAACCTACTAAATCTAAAACTATGCTCATGATTATGTAAGTGTAAAAATGAATGATAATAGAATATTATTTTTCATATAAGGGCTTATAACGGTAACATCAACTCGTTTATAAAATGTTTGTGTCATAACCTTATAGTCGGGATTATATTCACTGACGTAATAAACGTTACACCTAACTCTGTAATTCTCAGCGTGAGGGGCATCGATCGTACGTGAATAATCATTAAAATCATCTATGTCATTAAAGTTTGGATATACTTCATGATCGGCATGTCCCAGAGAATAGGGAGAAGTTAATACTGAGGGATCAGTCGTAGGAAATTTTACTGTAGCAGCATCAAAGGCTTTCATTTTAATTTCTTCTATCAAATCATTTGCTAAGGAAAAGGCTGTAAGATAAACCTTATTCTCAGTTTCAATAGTTGAATTCTCCAAGACAGCAGAGTTAAACCTTAGAGAAATAAGCGAAATTAAAAGAAGAGCACCTAAGCTTAAAAATGAATGTACACTTGACATCTTATATCCCCTTACTGTTTGAGCAAATATATTCTCAATTGATATGCCCTATTTAACGTCACCAGTGACGGGAGGAAACTCGATTTTTCTAAAAAATTTGTGAAATATAAAATAGGTAGCTATTGATAGGTAAAATTTACTCATTCTTAGGTAGAAAAAAAGGGATAGAAACTATGTCAGGGTTGTCGTAGGAATTAGTTCCGTCTTTCCCTGATAGCTTTTAATCTTCTCTGAAGCGTACGTTCACTTACACCCAGAAGTGGAGCTGCTCTTTGCACGCTATTACCCACAGTTCTCATTACACTCAAGATGTGCTCTTCTGCAGCTAAATCTAAACTCACTAGCTTTGGTTTGTGGTTTCCATTATCCGGAGGCTTGATATATTCTCGTGGAAGGTCAATTGAATTTATATAAGTCTCATCAAAACTTTTTGCTACTGCATTGAGGATGATATTTTCCATTTCCCTTACGTTTCCAGGGAAAGAATAATTTCTTAGCGCTTCAAGTACTGTATCAGAAAATCCACGGATATTTTTATTGTATGTTCTATTTCCTTGTTCAAGAAAATGTTCAGCAAGCAATACAATGTCATCACCTCGTTTATGTAACGGAGGCATATAGATATAACCACGGTTTAAGCGATAGTATAAATCTGCTCTGAATTCTTTCTGGTTCACTGCCTCAAGAAGATCTTTATTAGTTGCTGAAATAATTCTGATATCGAGTAGCACAGGTTTTGGATCGCCTATCCTGTAAATTTCATTATACTGAATTGTCCTTAGAAGTTTGCCCTGTAAAGGCACGGGAAGCTCACCTACTTCGTCGAGAAAAATGGTACCGCCATTAGCGGCTTCGAAATATCCTATCTTGTCTTCTAGTGCGCCGGTAAATGTCCCTTTCTTATATCCGAACAATTCACTTTCAAAAAGACTTGGTGATATGGAAGCCAGATTTACCGCTATAAATGGTTTATCTCTTCTTGGTGAAAGATCATGAATTTTTCTTGCGATCATATCTTTCCCGGTACCCGTCTCTCCAGCGATGAAGATTGTTTCATTTGTTGGTGCAAAGATTTCAGCCAGCTCAAACACCTTATGCATTGATGGCGAGTCAGTGATAATATCCGAAAATATTCTTCTGCTTGGCTTCTGTTCAAGGAGTGCTCTTC
>JBATIA010000141.1:0-6432 GCA_049667415.1 Ignavibacteriaceae bacterium | reverse complement strand
GTCTGTTCTTTGGTGATGGTTACGTTTGCGCAAACGAAGCTGAAAAAGGTGGAATCGGAATTCCGGATTCTCTCTATGATAAATTTACTTCAACTGAATTCCTGATCGAACCAGAAGATGCTTTACTAGGCTTACCTGTAAAAGCAAAAAATATTCATAAATATTCTGCTGGTAAAGTTCTTACAATTGCAGGTTCCGGTTCATTGCCGGGTGCTGCAGTTTTAACTGCAACCTCGGCTTTAAAAATTGGTGCAGGTGCTTCAATTCTTTGTTTTCCGAAATCTATTCGTGAATTAGTGCATAAAAAATTAAGTGAAGTAGTTGTTAAAACTTATGAAGATTCGGGCAAGGAATATTTTTCAGAAAAAAACCTGGATGAACTCAAGGAAAGAATTAAGTGGGCTGATGTAGTAGCGATTGGTCCGGGTCTTGGGAGGAATAAAGAGACTCAGAGTGCTGTGATATCACTCCTAAAAAAACATAAACCAAAAATAACAGTAATCGATGCAGATGCTGTTTTTGCTCTGGGACAAGGAAGATATAAAAAACTGAACCTTAATAATTGTGTTCTAACTCCTCATCACGCAGAATTTTCTTCATTGATAGGAATTTCGAATTCAGATTTTAAAAGAGATATTCTTAAATATGGTAAAGGCTTTGTAAAAAAAACAGGTGCATACCTGGTTTTGAAAGGATCTCCAACAATTGTTTTTACTCCAGAAGGAGACTCACTGATTAATACTACCGGTAATCCTGCGTTAGCAAAATTTGGAACAGGCGATGTGCTCACCGGATTTATTTCCGGACTGGTTGCTCAGCAGAAAAATGTTGAGAATTCAATAGTTACTGCAATTTACCTGCATGGTTTGGCTGCTGATATACTGGCACAGAAAAGAACAAAGCTTGATATTCTGGCAACCGATATTCAAAATTATATTCCTCAGACTATCAAATTTCTGGAAAACTCAATTGTTTGAATATCTAGAGAAAAGAAAAGTCTGGTTAGTTTACATTCCATTATTTGTTTATTGGTTAGTACTTTTCACGGCGACTAGTCTTCCGGCTTATAACTTGCCGAAATTAGGTTTAAGCGATAAGATAAATCATTTAGTTGCTTATTTTCTGTTGGCTATTTTACTTAATCTTACCTTAATCTATCAAAGGAAATCTCGTTTTCTTTTTGAGAGAGCAGCTATAGCTACTTTTATTATATGTCTGTTATATGGAGCCGTAGATGAGATTCATCAAATGTTTGTACCCGGTCGGTTTGCAGAAATACTTGACTGGGTTGCTGATGGATCAGGGGCAATTTTGGGTGTTTTTCTAGTGTACTTTCTAAAAAATAAACTAAATTATAACTTAGAATTTAATTGAGTGTTAAAATTCTTTAAGACTATTGGAACTTTATCTAAAAATAATTGTAAAAGGAGCAGAAACTAAGTTGACAAAACTAGTATCATTTAGTAATTTTTCATTAGTTAAAAAGCTTTAAATAGGAGAGCGAAAATGAAACTAAAAAATCCAGTTGCTGATCTGAGAGCGAAATATGGAAGGACTTTTGAAATAAGTCTCATTCTAGCTCTGGCATTAATGATTGTTGCCTTTAAATTCTTCCCGGATATTCAAAAAAGTGATGTCCAGTTGGAAGGTACCCAGGAGCTTTTCACCGTTGAAGATATTCAGCAAACTAAACAGGAAAACAGACCACCACCACCACCGAAACCTCCTATCCCGATTGAAGCACCTTCTGATGACGTGCTTGAAGATATAGAAATTGGTGATACTGAAATAGATCTTGAAGCAGAAATGGAAGCTCCGCCTCCCCCAAAAGAAGAGAAAAAAGTTGAAGAGGAACCGACCTATTTTGTTGCGGTAGAGGAAATGCCTGAACCAATTGGTGGAATTAAAGGCATACAGGAAAAAATAGTTTATCCTGAAATTGCAAAAAGAGCTGGTGTAGAAGGAAAAGTTTATGTGCTCGCTTTTGTTGATGAATCGGGAACTGTAACTAAAGCCCAGGTTCTTAAAGGTATAGGAGCAGGTTGCGATGAAGCTGCTCTTACTGCAGTGCAAAAAACAAAATTCAAACCTGGTAAGCAAAGAGGCAAACCGGTTAAAGTACAGGTCTCAATACCTATCGTATTCAAGCTGCAATAAATTTTAAGGCGTCTTCGGACGCCTTTTTTATTATGTCCTTTCACTCAATTCATGAGCAAATTATAAATTAATTAGATATACTGGTTAGGCGGGAAATTAGTTTGATAATGACTGCCCTCTAATTAGTTTTGATTACAGATTTTATGAATTTCTATTTATTGAACATAATCATATTTTCTAAATCAACAAGAATTATTCTTATACTCTATTAGTAATAAATATCCTTATTAAGCTGAACTTTAAGAGAAAATTAAATTATATCAAAGAAATATATTCTCTATGCCAAAGAATTCTGAAAAATATTATTTCTTAATTTGTTCTGGTTTGCTTTTATTGCAGCTTACTTTTCTCTTGGTCGTAAAATATATTAATCAGCATCTTTCACTGGGTGATTTCTCACTCATTAAAACCGGTAACATCTTTAATCTATTAATTTATTTTGGAATTATATCAGAGATTTACCTGGTAACAAAAAAAAAGAAATCAGAAGTCTCTGGAAAAACCATGTTCTCCTTTATTATAATAACCTGGATTCTGTTAATTATAGCATTTATCTCTACAAAGTTAGAAATCATATCTGGTAATATTTATATTTTTAGTCAACCCGGGGATAAAGTCCTAACCGGAATGCTCTTTCTAATATTTCTTCTTGCACTCTTTTACTCTCTTATTTCTCTTTGGAACAGAATTCGAGGAAGGAATAAACCATCAGTCATAAGAAATCTATATAGCACTGTTCTAATGCTGGTTCTTTTTCTAGTTTTTATATTCATTTATATAGATAATATAGGTTATTCATCGGGTAAATGGGCGCTTAAAAAAGACAAAGAAAATATTGCAGTTGTCCTGGGTGCTGCAGTCTGGACCGGCAATGTGCCTAGTCCTACTTTGTCTTCGAGGGTTGATAAGGCTTTGGATTTACTTAAAAAAGGATTTGCGGGTAAAATAGTTCTTACTGGAGGGAAAGCACCTGGCGAGATGTCAGAATCGGAGGTTGCTTATGAGTATGCAAGGGTGAAGGGTGTTGATACTTCGAAAATCATCATTGAAAAATATACTTCCTCAACTACTGACCAAATAAAGTGGATTAAGAATAGTCTTTTAACAAATAAGAAAGCCGAAGGCGATATTATAATTGTCTCTGATGGATATCACCTTCTCAGGGTAATTGAAATTAGTAAATTTTTTAATTTGGATATTAAGGTTGCTGAATCGGTTCATAATCTGAGCTTTAAGGATAAAATTTATAATAAAGTTAGAGAGAGTATCGCATTATTTATTTTTTGGAATTTTGCATTATAAGAAAACAGTTTTAATATTAATACTATAGTTCTTTTCTATTTAATAAAATTTTGATCCAGGCCACAGCATTGATAGCTAACAAGTCAAAACGTAGAATTGTAAGAGAGAAGGTTCTTCAGATTTTGTATGCGTATGAAATGAATAGAGACTCTCTTGACCCGCTTACTTTAGAAATCCTTTCTGGAATTACTGATAAAGCCGATAAGGAATTTGCCCGCGAACTGATTAGTAAAGTACTTGCAAATATTGTCGATCTTGATAACAGGATCGTTGGTCGGGTTACTAATTGGGAAATGAACCGGATTGCATTAATCGACAAAATACTTATAAGAATGGGGATTTGCGAAATACTTTTCTTTTCTGATATCCCGCCAAAAGTTTCAATAAATGAATCAATTGAAATTGCTAAAGATTTCAGCACTGCAGGCAGTGGAAAATTCATTAACGGAATACTCGATGCAATCCTGGCAGAGGAAAAGAAAGAAGGCAGACTTAAGAAAACAGGCAGGGGGCTTGTTGAAGAATCTATCTCACCACAAAAGCAATAACCGATGAAAGAAAAGGGAAGAGTATTTGTCTGGACCCTGTTCGATTTTGCGAACACATCTTTTTCGATAATTGTTGTCACTTTTCTTTATGCAGTATATTTTAAGAAAACAGTTGCATCGAGTGAATCTATCGGAGACCTTTACTGGAGTATCAGCACAAGCATTGCTATGTTAATTACTGCCTTCATTGCACCTGTACTTGGTGCAATTGCAGATTATAGTGCCGGTAAAAAAAGATTCCTGCTATTCTTCACTCTCCTTTGTATTCTCGGAACAGCGTCACTTTATTTCATCGGACCGGGTCAGATTTTCTGGGGTATTTTCGTATTCGTGCTGGCTAACATTGGTTTTGAAGCCGGCTTAGTCTTCTACGATGCATTTCTACCTGAATTAACTACTCCCAAAAATTACGGCAGGGTAAGCGGATATGGCTTTGGGATGGGTTATCTTGGCTCACTTGCAACACTGGCAATCGTTTATCCGTTTATTCAAGCTTCGATGATCGAAGAGACTTTTCCTGTGGCTGCATTATTCTTCCTTATTTTTTCTCTTCCAATTTTTTTCTTTCTAAAAGAAAAAAGACCCGTAGTGGTACGAACAGAATCTTTTGTAAAAATTGGCTTTAGTCGTGTTTGGGGTACAATCACTCACCTGAAGAATTACAGGAACCTATTAACTTTTTTAATTGCTTTCTTCTTCTACATTGAAGGAGTGAACACGGTTATATTCTTCTCAGGCAATTATGCATCTACTACTTTAGGATTTTCCGATACTGACTTACTTATCTTTTTCCTTACAGTTCAGACGACTGCAATAATTGGTTCGGTTTTACTTGGAATAGTGGCGGATAAGATTGGACAAAAGCGGACAATAATAATTACTTTATTTATGTGGCTTGTAGCAGTTGTGCTGGCTTACTTTGTAACTGATGAATTTGGATTTTATATCGTTGGTTTTATTGCCGGTGCTGCCATGGGCTCATGCCAGTCTGTTAGCCGTAGCTTAATGTCAAAGCTTATCCCTTCTGAAAGAAAAACAGAATTTTTTGGTTTTTATTCTTTCTTTGGAAAAAGTTCTGCGATTATTGGTCCTTTAACTTTCGGTCTTGTTAGCTACTTAACAGGCAGCCAGAGGATAGCAATAATATCAATTGCGTTTTTCTTTATCGTTGGTTTGCTGATACTGACTAAAGTGAAAGATCCACAGGTTGCATCTGTTAAATAATTAATACAGAGAACATAAAATAAATTTGAGTGAAAGTAAGTCTGGAATTAGCTTAATGAATATAAAACATTTTGCGATTCTATATTTCTAAAATTCTAATAATTATCAAGACTATATTTTGTAATTTTAATTATGCTGGAAATGCATTTTTCCGTTTCGGGTGTTGATGTTCCAATCTGGCTGCCGCCGCTTGTGTCATTTATCATTTCATTCTTTACTTCAATGGTAGGTGTTTCGGGGGCATTCATACTACTTCCTTTTCAAGTGAGTGTTTTGGGCTTTACCACTCCGGCGGTTAGCCCAACAAATCTTGTTTACAATATAGTTGCTATACCGGGAGGTGTTTATCGTTATTTCCGTGATGGCAGAATGTTGTTTCCTCTCGCTCTGATTATAATTGCAGGCACTTTACCGGGTATAATTGCAGGCGGATTTATTCGTCTTGAATATTTACCTGACTCAAAGCTCTTTAAAGTTTTTGCGGGTTTTGTTCTTTTTTATATCGGTATCAGGTTATTTATTGAGATGATTAAAAACAAGGATCAAAAAAAAATAGTATCACAAAATTCTAGTGAGAAAGAACTTCAGTGGAATGCCAGAACAATAAACTTCTCATTAAACCAGTATAAATTTGAATTTCAGGATGAAGTATACAATTGTAAAACTGTAGGGATTTTTATACTGTCGTTAATAGTTGGGTTGGTTGGAGGCATTTACGGTATAGGCGGTGGAGCAATAATAGCACCTTTCCTTGTTGCGATTTACAGGCTACCGGTTTATGCCATTGCAGGTGCAACTTTAGTGGGCACGTTTGTAACTTCTATTTTCGGAGTTTTATTCTACCAGGTTGTCGCACCATTGTACGAAACATCCGCAATGACTGTTTCACCTGATTGGGCACTTGGTGCTCTTTTCGGTCTCGGCGGTTTGTTTGGAATTTATCTGGGTGCAAAAGTGCAGCGCTTTGTTAGGATCAAATGGTTGAAGCTTTTGTTGGGGTTGATGCTTTTATTTGTTGCACTTAGTTACATTTTAGGATATTTCTTTTAAGTAATATTGATATTTCCTCAGCTAGCGAAGTATCTAATTTGCTTTTTATACTCATTACTTTAATAATTAAAATGCTTTATTGAATATTCTTATAAACTGCACCGCCAGCTAATTTCTGTACGTTCCACTCAAAGTTTATTTTCTTCTCATC
>JBATIA010000140.1:0-2563 GCA_049667415.1 Ignavibacteriaceae bacterium | reverse complement strand
CCTGTGCTTTTTGATTACCATCAACACCGGCTTTTAAAGCAAGGATAATTAATCTTTCGCCCTCCGAGACGCTCTCAACATTAGCAACTGCATTATCAAAGTCTTCAAAAAATCCTTTATTTGTTGGATTTGCCAGAGAATGGTAATAATACGCCATCACAAACTTATCGTCTTTTGCAAATGCATTTTCAAAATGCTGAAGCGATTCCTGCAGTCGCAGTTTTTCAAAAAGTTCACGACCTGTGAGAAAGTCATTTTTTGCTTCAGAGGACATCGTAGTTACGGCAATTTTCCCCTCATCCTCTTGCTTTGAACATCCTGAAAGAATAATAAACGTGAATAGGATTACAATCATTAATAATCCTGTCCCTGGAATTAATTTTCGCATACATACCTCCTTAGTTTTTAGTAGATGATGATTTTATTAAGATTTAGTTACTGATGATAAAATGAACTTAGTAAGTCTATCCTGGAATTTCAAGGTATTTATGATTAACGGTAATGACGAAACGCTTAATGGTTTTCGAGGTTTATTTTAAAAATAAAATCCCCCGCCCATATAAATAAGTGAGGGATAAAATATATAACAATTTAATTTTAGCTAAGCATTTGGCTTAATATTCTGATTAACACGGAATAAGTTCTTAGGATCATATTTCTTTTTAATGTTTACTAACCTATCATAATTGTCTTTGTAAGATGCTTTTACTCTATCCTGTCCTTCATCCATCATAAAATTAATGTAAGCACCGCCTGCAGAGTACGGATGTATAGCATCGTAATAATCCTTTGTCCACTTAGTAATCTTTGCATCGTTCGCAGGATCCGGATCAACACCAACCATTACCTGAGCCCAGTTTGCATCTCTGTACGCCCAGGGCGTATCATTTTTACCAACTTTGTGTGCATTTCCATTAATAGGATAAAGATGCATAGTTGAATGAGGAGTTGGCAATTCCTTAGCAAATTTAACATGCTGAGCAACTGCTTCATCCGGAATTTCTTTTATGAAATCTGCTCTCCAGTACCAATTTAATCCTGTAGGATAAAAAACATCAAACATACTATTTAATGCTGGATGTGGTATTGGTCCTACAAAATCAAAATCAGGTTTTAGATCACGAGCCGGTTTCAATACTTCATCTGCTTTTTCATGTGGACCTAAATAGTTCCAGATAACCCCACACATTTTTTTACCGTGCAGTGCTTCAGGAAAAGGAGGACCGGGAACAGTTAATGTTGCAAAAAAGCCATATACATCTTCATGAGCATTTACCATAAAGTCTCTGTACCATTTTAAAATTTCTTCTGTTTTATCGATATGCCAGAGTGTGGGTCCGCCAAAGCTTGTATTTACATGATGACCCTGGAATAAAAAGGATGTAACTATTCCAAAGTTCCCACCACCACCGCGTATAGCCCAGTAAAGATCCTGGTTTTCATTTGCGCTTGCTTTAACAAAAGAACCATCAGCTAATACCATATCAACTTCAAGAATGCTATCAATTGTTAATCCGAACTTACGGCTTAAGTAGCCGACGCCGCCACCAAGAGCAAGACCCCCAACACCTGTAGTTGAAATTATTCCTGTAGGCACTGCCAATTCAAATGCATGACCAGCGTGATCAACATCACCCCACTGGCATCCACCACCAACACGTATAGTTTTTGATATTGGATCAACGTGTGTATATCTTATTTGTGATAGATCAATAACTAATCCGTCATCACAGATACCCAGGCCACCAGCGTTGTGGCCACCTCCACGAACAGAAATAAGCATTTTGTTTTCGCGACCGAAATTAACAGAAGTTATTACATCTGCAACATCACAACATTGTGCAATCATTGCTGGTTTTTTATCGATCATGCCATTGTAGACTTTTCTGGCATCGTCATATCCCGAATCTGCCGGTAATATTAATTCCCCGCGTAAATTTTCCCCAAACTCTTTGATAACTTTTTCGTTAAGCATAGAATCCTCCTTAAGGATTTAATAATAATGATCCCCACCAATCCACTTTCCGACAGGCAAGTTCCGGGCGGAGCCTTTATGACTGTCGAGCTCAATTTCATATGTGCCGACAGTTTTTTCTTCATTTGTTAATGTTATTATCTCATTTCTTGGTCAAAAAAAACTTTTATTGTCCGGGCATTACAATATCATTCTTCGTACTATCAAATAATTCGAATAATTCCTCCTGTTCCTGTTCAGGAACGCTAAACTTATCGAGTGTTAATTGGAATTCATCCAACATAGCCTGCCACTCAGCAGAAGTTATTTTTAAATGCTCATGAGATTCCTTCATTCCAAGACCAGTATAAACACAAGGACCACCGGTCTTCATACATACAAAAGTTGTAATTTGAAATTTAAGATATGGAACTGGTGAATTCTCACGTCCAGACTTAATCATCGGGTTTGCTTTCAGTATTGGATTGGCAATGAGGCGATCAACAAAATCATAGACAACTACAGAAATAGGTTTAATACCGCCAAGTCTTTCATACAAGGATTTCTCCTGAGCAATAGAAGGTGTTGAACTCAAAATAAAAATAACGA
>JBATIA010000139.1:0-2528 GCA_049667415.1 Ignavibacteriaceae bacterium | reverse complement strand
GATAGGTATTGATATTGCTATTGTCACAATCATTATTAGTATAATTATAGGTGCATTATTATTTAGTGCCGCGTTATCGTTTGGTTTGGGGGCTAAAACATCAGTCAGCAATATAATAGCTTCCTACTATGTACATAGTACATATCAGGAAGGAAATATTATTAAGATTAATAATATCGAAGGAAAAATTATTCAGATTAGCAGCACTGCTGTTATTTTAGACACACCCGAAGGCCAAGTTTCAATTCCTGCGAAAGAATTTAATGAGCAAACTTCTATATTAATTAAGAAAGGTTAAAAATGGATAATGATCAGATTTTATTGGAGGAATTTATAACTAATCATACTACTGATGCAGCACGATTAGTTGAGCAATTGAAAGTTGAACAAATATCAGCATTTATAAATAATCTTTCAACCGATCTATCGGTTATGCTTCTTAAGGAAATGGATATGTTTATGGCAACCAGATGTCTTGAAGAAATAGAAACTGAGAAATCGGCAAGAATTATTGAAGCATTTCCAACAAGCATTGCCTCTTCATTCTTAAGAAAAATTCAAAAAGAGAAAGAGGAACAGATACTTAATAAAATGGAACCTAAAATTTCCGAATCACTTTCTCAGATGCTATATCACATGGAGAATACAGCTGGTGCGATAATGAATCCGCAAGTCCCAACTATTTTAGAAAATTTAAATGTTAAAGAAGCATTTGACATAGTTAAAAAAAGCAAACAACAGTCTTACGAGTACATTTATATTCTTGATGGGGATAGAAAATTAATAGGTATAGTAAAACTTGAAGATTTAATTATTGCCGAGCCAAAAGAACAAATTACTTCGATAATGGAAAAAGAGTTTCCCTATCTATATTCTGAAGTAGAAATACAGAAAATTCCTGATCATCTAGGTTGGTTTGAATTAAATGCACTACCCGTTATAGATCGGTCGGGGGTATTTATTGGGGAATTAAGCCAAAGTGTAATCAGAAAGATGGATATTAATAAAAAAAGAAAAATCCCTCAACATGCAATTGAAGCGGGTAACGCACTGGGAGAATTATATAAATTAGGATTGTCGGGATTACTTTATAGCACTTCAGTAAAAAACAAAGCGAATGAGTAAATTAAAGCCAGCAATAGACCAGAAGGAAATAATATGATTCAAAATAGTTCAACTGCACAAAAAAAATTGATCAATGGATACTTTCGTTTATATCCGGATGAAAGCGCCAGGCTGCTAAGCGATTTTAAGGAAGATGACATCATCAACTATTTAAAGTCACAGAAATTAGAACTAGCTGTCAGGGTATTTGAAAATGTAAATCCGGACATCGCAGCGGGAGCTACAGAAAAGATGAGTGATGAACTCTTCACTCAACTTTTTTCAGCATTGGATCCAAATTTTGCCGCACGATTGCTGTCACGAATCGATGAATAAGACGTCAAGAAAAAAACATCTTTACTTCCCACAAATCTTAAAAAAGAATTGCAGGAGTTAATGGCTTATCCACCAGATACAGCCGGATATATTATTGATAAAAAAGTAACTACGTTCTATTCGGACAATACGGTTGAAGAAGTTTTGAAAAGAGTTCGGGCATTAAAAGATCGAAAGATTGTAAATGTATATATAATTAATTCTGAGGAAGAGCTGATTGGGACAGTTCCGCTCCAGCACATTGCTGTTTCAGAACTAAAAGAAACACTAAACAATCTTATTCCGGGTTTACCAATTGCAATAAACTCTTTGGCTCCGCTCGAAGATGTCGTCCAGCTTATGGAAGAAAAGAAATTAATAAATCTTCCGGTTATAGACATCCATAATAAATTGCTGGGTGTAATACGTTACGATACTCTCGTTAAGACTGCAAAAGAAGATGTTACGGAAGATGTTCAGGCAATGTTTGGTGCAGGCAGGGACGAGCGTGCTCTTTCTAAAGTATCATATGCAATTCGCAAGCGTTTACCGTGGTTGGAAATAAATTTGGCAACAGCATTTCTTGCGGCAACAGTTGTTGGTTTATTTGAAGATACAATTGCTCGGATTACAATTTTGGCTGTGTTCCTACCTGTTGTTGCGGGTCAGTCTGGCAATACAGGTTCTCAGGCGTTAGCTGTAACTATACGTGGATTGGCTCTTAGGGAAGTTAGACCCAGAGATTGGTTTAAAGTTGCAAGAAAAGAAGTTAGCGTTGGATTCATTAATGGACTTGCTGTAGCATTAACAACTTCCATAATAGTCTTTTTCTGGGCTGATTCTTCCGGGTTAGCAATTGTAATCGGGACCTCAATGGTACTATCGATGATTATTGCAGGATTTTTTGGTGCTATTATACCCATGATCTTGCAAGCATTAGGACAGGACCCGGCCCAATCTTCATCAATTGTTTTAACTACCGTAACTGATGTGTTTGGTTTTCTAAGTTTCTTAGGATTAGCAACAGCTCTTGCTACTGTTTTAGGTATAGGTTAAAATTTTATATTAACTGAATTAGCTGAACTTGATTTTTTTTGTTTATTATATTC
>JBATIA010000138.1:0-6197 GCA_049667415.1 Ignavibacteriaceae bacterium | reverse complement strand
TATACTCCATCTGTTGGCGGAAATCGTAAGGGGAAATACACATCGAAACTTTCAAAAGAACCAATTCCAAATAAATTCAAGTCAGCAAGTCTTTTACCATCATTTGCACCGTCAGCTTTCACAAAGCGAATCAACTCCTTTAGTATTTCCTCAGTTTCTATACCGTTGATGGAGAGGATTTCCGGATAGTTATCCAGTAAGGGATTTCCACTCAGGTTTTGTGTAATAATCATCCTTCCATCTATAGTACGAAATAGAAAAGGTAATTTATCTGCTTGATTGAACACTACTTCTTGAATAAAACCAGATTGATTGACAAAATTCGCATAAGTATGTCCACATCTGATTGCTGCAAGCATTTCTGAATATGCCAAATATGCCTCTCTATACGTCATTGGTTTCTGAAAGCGTGCTTCATAGACTGAAAATAGACTATCTATTTGTTGAGGCGTATTATATCTGTAAAGTCCGGGATGTAATGATAGCAATGCATTTTTTGCTAATTGGAAATCTTCCCGCAACACATTTTTGCTCAGTATGGGAAGTCTATCAACTTCTATAGGTTCTGCTACATTCCACTTAAGGTCATCAACCAACAAATTGTCACGGTCAATTACTAATAATCTGTTAGTCCCTTCCAGTTCCCAAATAACTGGGTTACTCCCTTGTACAAATTTGTATTCCAATATTTGCATCTTATCTGATTTTGGAAAAGAGATTTTGACTTCAAAGACGCCATCGCCATTATCGTCAATCAAGGGATATGTCTTTTCCCAGGAAAGAGGGTGTGTACTTCCACGAATGCCGAAATAATCTTTATTAATTAATTCACTTGCATCAACGCTAAAAACAATAGTGATGCTATTATTGGTTTGCCCTTGCCCGAATAGAGAAGTGGATGTAACTATTGATGAAAAAATCACCAAAAAGAATTTTAATATCTGATTAGACAACACTCTACGGATTGCAAAGAGATTATGGTTTTGTTTCTTAAGCATTGTCGATTCCTTTTTTAATTGTGCCTTTCAATTTTCACATTTTACAAATTGATACTATTTTCATAAAAGCTTACTTCTTCTTTTAAATATTCTTTGAAAAAATCGGCCAGTAAAATTCGGCTTGTTTTGAGGGCTACTTCGGCATCTATTTCATAGCTAAAATTTTTAGGGTATATGTAAGGATTATCGGTTAATGAATTATGTCCAAAATTAATTAACTCGGCCATATAAACTATATTTTTTCTATTGTCAATAAAACTATTGTAATTCTCCACAGCATATTTCAATGTCCCTGAACCACACAACATTAATGAAGGAACAACAATTTTTCCCTCATATCTCACATCCCTTGGCGGTACACCTTCCATTGTAGCCAATGCTCGTACATTATTATATCTTGCAGTCAATTCACCGGCTATACGTCCTCCTAAAGAATGACCAAATACTCCAATATTCTCCAAGTCAATTTTATTGTCAAAGGCATATGTTTTTATTTCTGTAATTTTATTGATAACGAACATTAAGTCACGATATCCAATTTCGGTTGGCTTTTCAAAAAACTCATCAACACGCTCATAAGGACCTGCCATCATTCCACCTGGCGTTTTAAATTCATCAGAGGGATAAAGGGTGAAACCGTCTTGATAAATAACATAACCTATTTCAGGCATATCTATCGACGCAACCATAAAGCCTTGACTTGCCAATTCTTCCGCAATAGTGGTGTATAAGAATCTTTCGGTTCCTCTTCCAGGTACAATTAAAACTATAGGGGCTTTATCTATTTCTTTGGCAATAGAAGCTTTTAAGTAAGAATTGGTTAGTGTTTTTTGGTAATCTTTTGAAAGAGGACTATATGGGGCATTTATTAAGGTAGTGTCAAAATTCACAGGATACCAAAATTGAGTAATTAGTGCCCTTTTTTGTGTAAAATCAGGACGTATTCTCATTTCCCTTGATTCATCTGTCCATTCGTAAACTGATGTTCCCACTGAGTATACACCTGTTGGCTTAATCAGTTGAATAGAATCAGTTTGACCATAGCTTTTAAAACTTAAAGCCAAAAGAAGAATTATAGTTAATGTGCTTTTTATCATTTGCATCATTTTAATTATACAAAACTAATGTTGTGTTTAGTTATTTATTTTTTTTGCAGTATATAAATTTTCACCCATTATCCAATCTAATATTTTAAATGATTCATTCTCGGGATTTTTAAACTCAAGCAAGACCCAACTCTGAATATAGAAAAACTTATTTTCATCGATTGGAATTAAAATATCATAAGTTTTCCTTCCTGGTGCTAAATAACCTAAACTATTGTCTATCACTTTTACTTTTCCTACCGGACCAAATCCAAAATCATAGGTGCCTTCATATTTAGACAAATCTTTTTTGCTGACATCAATTTTCTGCGCAATATAATTTACTGGTATTTTGTATTCTTTATTTGTGTAAATCTGATAGATATCTTGCGAAATAGGTAATGCTAAATTAGAATAGTGATTGCCAAGAATTATTATAGTCAAATCTTTTTCTACCCTGTGCGTAATTTGATGACAAAAACCCTGTACTCGTCCATTAGCAGTAAAAACGTCTTCTCCGTCAATGCTTCCAAGGTTTGGTAATTCCGCCAAAGTTGATTTTAAAAGTTGTCCCCTTGTAAGGGCTTGTACAAATTTATTCAAATCATCGGCTGTTGAATACAATGATCCTCCACCAATTTTTATACTCATATTTACATACTCGGCATTTATAAGATCCCCATTTTCATCAAACATATAACCTCGTGCTCGATTCTTCAATATTTTGGTATTGTTATCCACACCTGTATTACTCAAACCAAGCTTTTTGAAGATGTGCAATCGCAGAAATTCTTCATACGAAAGGTCACTGACTTTTTCGATAATAGAGGCAAGTAAAACATACCCGGAATTACTATAACTATAGCGTTCGCCAGGTTCAAAATCAAGAGGTTTATGCTTGAATAGTTCAATTATTTCTTCCATAGCATATGCTGATTTATTCAGATCATTATAGTTTGGGAAACTATTCAAGTTAGGAATTCCAGAGCGATGGTTTAAAAGTTGTCGCACACTAATTTCATTTCCCCTGGGGTAGTCAGGAATAAATAGAGACAGTTGGTTATCGAGTGTAATTTTGCCAGCTTCCACCAGATTAAGAATTGCAACTTCCGTGAAAACTTTAGATATTGAGGCAATTCTATACTTGGTTGCAGAGGAATTTTTTATCTCCCATTCTTTGTCGGCATATCCATAGCCCTTTTGAAATACAGGTTCACCATTTTGGTAAATACTGATTAACCCACTCCAGGCATTCATTTCAAGATAAGGCTTGATATAACTGTCAATTTTGATTTCTAATTCTCTCAGATCCTGTCCAAAAGAATTATGAGATAGAAATCCGACAAGAATTATTAAAATCGTTTGCTTGAGTAATCTCATAAGTTTTTTATAATTAAACACAATGGTTAATATATACGTAGTGCGACCGTCTAGGGAGCATTATCGCATATACAATGTTAGCAGCAGGCAATTTTTAATCAAGGTTGTAATTTTGTTTTTGTCCACCGTCCGTTTGTTAGTTGATATAAGTTTCTGTCGTGAAAACGAGTTGGTTTAAATTCCAAAAATTCAATTCTTATTGGCTGTATTGAATAACCACCCCAATTTTCAGGTCGTGCCAAAAGTTGGTTTGAAAAAATAGTTTCAGTTTCTTGGTATTTTTTGTTTAATGTGTCAATGTCATTAAGTCGTTGTCCTTGATTGCTTACTAATGAAACTATTTGGCTATCCCTGTTTCGTTCTGCAAAATACTTGTCTGCAAGTTCGATGCTTATTTGTGTTGCATTTCCTTGGACCCTAACTTGTCTTTCGGTTTCTGTCCACCAAAAAGTTAATGCCACTTTGTTAGTTTCACCAATTTCAAGTCCTTTTCTTGAAGACAAAGTTCCTGTTACAATAAATTTATTTTCTATAATTCCTTTTAGTGAAACAAATCTTGCATTTGGGTATTTGTCTGTGCCAATGGTAGATAAACAACAAGCACTCGGAATGCGAACTTGTGTCAAGTTAAGTTCTGCATCAAACCATTGGTTAAAAATTATTATTGGATTTGTCTCCATTCTTCTCTGTCAATTATGAAACTACTTTCTTGTTTTTTGAACCCAACTTTGGGGTAATATTCCATCGCAGTTGGAACGGATAAAAGTAAAACCATAGATTGGTTGCCAACTTTTTCTTTTGTCAAGTTGATGAGTTGTCTGCCAATGCCTTCTTTTTTGTAATCGTGTCTAACTGCAAGGTCAGAAAGGTAACAAGCCCAAACCCAATCAGTAATTGAACGAGAAACGCCAACTAATAATTCGCTGTCCCAGGCAGTAACAATAAGATTCGAATTGTCAAACATTTTTTTTATTCGTTCCTTGTCGTGAGTTGGTCGTGGCAAACCTGCATTATCATAAAGTTCAATGATTTGATCTGCTGTTGGTCGCTTGTCAAAACTATATTCTATGGTCATATCGTTAATGTTTGTCGCTCAATGTTTGCTGCTATAGCCGATGTTGGCGGTTCGTTGTTCCTTTTCCATTTATTGATTCGTCTGGGTTTTTAAAGGATGTGTGAAAGTTACATAACCAAATAAAATTGCAAATACCATATAGATGATAGTCAAGGTAAAAATGTAGGTTGAAGATGTGTTGCTATTTATTGAAGTCTTTACAAGTGCAAGTCCTGCAATTAAAAAATGGGAAAAATTTCCAACACTTAATGGTCTGGAATAAATGCCACCAATTAATACAGACTTTGACATCCAATTTGTCATAGCAAATCCGAAATACAAAGCTCCTGTCACTTGTAATGTTAGTGCTGATGATTTGTTAGGCACTAGTCCAAGGGTTTCTATAATTTCATTTGGCATAAAGATCAAAGCAACCCCAATCAGTCCCATAAAAACTGAACTTGCTGTCAGCAGTAATTTTGTGTTCATAATTTTACTCATTAGATTTCTCTCAAATTTTATAGTGTCAACTTTCTATGGGTCGTTTTTTTCAGCTGTCACTTTCATTTTGATACTATTTTATTGTTTATTACTTTCTCATAAAGTCAAATGCGCCTTTTCGCAGTTGTATTCCATACTCTAAATAGGCTTTCATACAAGCAAGAAAGTTTGCCCATCCTCCCGAATTTTCTAAAGCCCATTTCAGATTAGCTTCATCAAGTTCCTTTCCATTTTCGTTTACTCTTACTATGGTACTATCATCTGGCAATTTTTCTAGTGTGATTTTCACAATAGTTTCCGGGTCCCAAACAAAGGAAATTGTACTAGTATTTTCAATTTTAATTTCTTTAATAGGGAACTTATCTTCAAATTCAGGAAATTTCCAAATCACTTCTTTTCCTGTTTCTAGTCGCCCGCTACTTTCAGAAATAAAATACTTGGTCATTTTCTCTGGATTAACAATCCCTTCAAAAACTTCCTCAATTGGTTTTTGAATTTGTATAGTTGCGTTAGATTCAAGTTTCATAATAATTCCTTTTTGTCTTGATTTATCCAAATTGGTGCTAACATAATTCTTTACACAAGATTGCGTATACCCTTCTTTAAAAACTATATTTGTTGCGGGATAACCTAAAATAGTAAGCTGTCTGGCACAAATTCAAACTACTTGCTAAAAAACATTCATGAAAAGATCTGAACTAATTAACAAATACTCCAAGTTTCTGCGCCTGAAAAATTATTCTCCTAAGACAAAAAAATCTTAACTGCAAAACATCTTTACTCATTTAATCATTCAGTCATTCAAAGGCAGAGCTAAAGAGTGGCTCTCAGCGCTTCTTGGTGTGCCTCAATAGTCTTATCCAAATCCTCTTTTGTGTGTGCAGTTGAAACGAATAGCGCTTCAAACTGTGCTGGTGCAAGATAGATTCCCCTCTTCAGCATTTCGTGAAAATACTTTCCGTAAAGAGCTGTGTCTGATTTGACCGCAGATTTAAAATCATCAACAATTTCTTCAGTGAAAAACACACACATCATTGAACCAATCCTGTTCATCGCATAGTTTTTTCCGATTGCTTTCAGGTTTTCTTTAAATCCTTTTTCTAAATAAGTCGACTTCTCTTCAAGCTCTTTATAAATTCCCGGGTTATCTTTAATGTGTTTTAATGCAGCACAACCCGC
>JBATIA010000137.1:0-3133 GCA_049667415.1 Ignavibacteriaceae bacterium | reverse complement strand
CTCAATAGCCTGTTCATAACCAGCATCGGCGTGGCGCATGATACCAGTTCCGGGATCGTATGTCAGTACTCTTTCTAATCTTTCTTCTGCTTCTTTCGTACCGTCAGCAACAATTACCATTCCTGCGTGAATTGACTTTCCGATTCCAACCCCGCCACCGTGATGAACAGAAACCCAGCTTGCACCACCAATTGCATTCATTAATACATTAAGTATTGGCCAGTCGGCAATAGCATCGCTGCCATCAATCATTCCTTCAGTCTCTCTGTTTGGGGAGGCTACAGAGCCGCAATCGAGGTGATCTCTTCCGATAACGATAGGAGCTTTAACTTTTTTATCTGCAACAAGCTTATTAAAAATTTTCCCCATCTTTGCGCGTTCTCCATAACCAAGCCAGCAAATACGTGAGGGCAATCCCTGGAAGTGGACTTTCTTTTGTGCCATATCAATCCAGTTGCAAAGCGCTTTATTTTCAGGGAAAGTTTCTTTTACCGCTTTATCTGTTTCATAAATATCGTTTGGATCACCAGATAATGCAGCCCATCTAAAGGGTCCTTTACCATCACAGAAAAGTGGACGAATAAATTCAGGAACAAATCCGGGAATATCAAAAGCATTATTTACACCGTTTTCTTTAGCTTCACCGCGTATGTTATTTCCATAATCAAATGTAATTGAACCACGTTTCTGAAATTCAAGCATTGCCTGAACATGTTTTACGATTGTCTGTCGTGATAGCTTTATGTATTTATCAGGATCAGATTTTCTTAAATCAATTGCATCCTTAAAACTCATCCCCATTGGAACATAACCGTTAAGAACATCGTGTGCGGATGTTTGATCGGTCAGCAAATCCGGTATAATCCCTTTTTTAAGAATTTCAGGAAGAATTTCTCCTGCGTTACCAACCAGTCCAACTGATAAAGCTTCACCTTCCGCTTTTGCACTCAGAACTTTTTCAAGAGCTTCATCCAGATCGTCAGTAAGGAAATCAATATACCCGGTATCAATTCTTTTCTGTACACGTGCACGGTCAACTTCTATTCCAAGGAATGCAGCACCATTAAAAGTTGCAGCAAGAGGTTGAGCTCCGCCCATACCACCAAGCCCTGCTGTAAGCACAAATTTACCTTTCAGAGATTCATTAAAATATTTTCGTCCGCATTCAGCAAATGTTTCATAAGTACCTTGTAATATTCCCTGTGTACCGATATAGATCCAGCTTCCTGCCGTCATTTGCCCGAACATAGTTAAACCGAGTTGCTCGAGTCTGCGGAATTCATCCCAGGTTGCCCAATCCGGTACAAGCATTGCGTTTGAAATAATTACTCTTGGTGCATTTGTATGAGTTTTGAAGATACCCACAGGTTTACCGGATTGAATTAAAAGTGTTTCGTCGTTCTCCAGATTCTCTAATGAGTGAATTATTGCTCTATAGGCATCCCAATTGCGCGCAGCCTTTCCGCTTCCACCGTAAACAATGAGCTCTTCTGGATTCTCGGCAACATCAGGGTCAAGGTTGTTCATCAGCATTCGCATTGCCGCCTCCTGAATCCATCCTTTGCATCTGATTTTTGTTCCGGTCGGTGCTTTAATAACTTTTAATTTATCTGAAATCATTATTTATCCTTTAAAATGATTTTGATATAAACTCGAATACTGATTATATAGCGATTTCATAAGCCATTTTTTAAGAAACCAGCTTTTATCCATTTGCTTTTTTATATAATCAATGTTCTGTTTCAGGTTGTTGGAGAGCCTGATTTTTTCATCCTTGGTTAGTTTGACCGTTTCTGTGTCAGAGTTTATTTTTTCAATTACTGAGTTGAATGCTTTTATTTCTCCAAAGTGCTGATTGTCGTTGCCCAGTTGTTTGAGTGCCTGTTTGCAGAATGTAGAGATTAGCTTTTTTTCATTCTTATCGAATTCAAAATTGTAATTAGTAAAAAGTTTTTTCATACCAGCTTTATTCTGAAGTAATTAATTGTTCCCGGACTTTTAGATATCCCGGTTTAATAATATCGTAAATGTATCGCAGCCTTTCCTTATAAGGAATAAAGGCTGATTTCATTGAATTTATTGTAATTTTTTCAATCTCATCGAAACTGACTTTAAAGTAATCTACCGCAGTTAGAAATTCCTTTGTCATATTATTGGCACTCATTAGCCGGTCATCGGTATTTATTGTCACTCTGAATTTTTCTTTAAACAAGATACCAAATGGGTGATTTTCTAATTTATCAATTGCACCGGTATGAAGATTACTTAGCAGGCAAATTTCCAGAGGTATTCTTTTGTCTAATATATACTGAGCAAGTTCACCAAAACTTACCACTTCTCCATTGTCATTAAATACTATATCTTCAACTAATCTTGTTGCGTGCCCAATTCTGTGAGCACCACACCATTGAATAGCCTGCCATATAGATTCTTTTCCGAATGCTTCACCAGCATGAATAGTTATGTTAAAATTAGAACGCTGAATAAACTGAAATGCTTCAAGATGTTTTTTAGGCGGGTAACCGCCTTCTTCTCCGGCAAGATCAAATCCTACAACACCATCTTTCCGGAAATTGACCGCCAACTCCGCTATCTCTAAAGTGTTCTTCATATTTCTCATACCGCATAAAATCAGGCCATAGCCAACACCAAAGTCGTTCTTACCTCTTTCCAATCCCTCAAGTACAGCATTAACCGTATCTTCCAGGTATAAATTTTTGTTGATGTGGTAAACCGGGGCAAACCTGGTCTCAACATATACCACCCCATCGTTTTTCATATCTTCCATCATTTCGTATGCAGCTCTTTCTAATCCTTCTTTGGTTTGAAGAACAGCAGTTGTGTGTTCGAAGCCTTTAAGGAATTCAACAAGATTTCCTTTGTTTGCACCAACATGAAACCACTCAGCCAGCTCGTCTTTATTGCGGGTGGGTAACTTATTATATTTTAAATCATCAGCAAGTTCAATTATTGTCTGCGGTCTTAAACCCCCGTCTAAATGATCGTGCAGGAGGACTTTAGGAATGGATTTTACTATCTCTTCAGTTAACACAAATTACCTCATTTTTCAAATCAAAAAATACCCTTAATAGCTCCAAAAATCAATTTAAAGAGTATTCCCACTATTATATTT
>JBATIA010000136.1:0-14893 GCA_049667415.1 Ignavibacteriaceae bacterium | reverse complement strand
AGATAATATTATATCAGCCGTAATCCTGCCTCCAATGATGCCGACAAATACAATTATTACCGCAGCAAAAATATTGGGCAGATACTGAACTATGCCACTTAACCAGGCGGTTACAACAGGAATACCCATTATCTCGCTGGAAATTGTGATGAAAATAATCAGAATTATCCAGTAAAGGGTTTTACCTATAAAAACTGAAGATTGCTCAAGATGTTTTTGTTGAAGATGTTTCTTTATTTTTTGATTAGTAATAAAACGATTTGTGCCCTTTATAAATCTTTTGGTTAGAAATTGGACTAGTCGTGCTATTAAATAACCAATCAGAAAAACTATAAGAGCAAAAATAAATTTGGGTAGAAATGCCAGTAATGCATCTTTAAATTCTAAAAGGAGTTGTCCCAGATCTTCCATCCATTGTTCAAAATTCATTACTTGTTCTCCTTATTTTTTATATAAATATATAATAACAAAACTAATATCAATTTTCAATTTTCAATCAAAATTATTAAATTGGTTTCAATTCCGTTTCATTGCTACATGTATTTCAAAGATAAATTATTTCAAATTAAAAAGAGAGGTTTGCTATGGCTTTTAAAATGATTTCTCAAGTTGTAAACGGTGTAAAGGGTGGGGTGGTTGGTTCACTTAAAGGATCTGCCGATATCGGAAGTGCATCAATCAATGTAGTTAAGGACCTTACCGTAAATACAGTAAAAGGTGTCAGTGATCTGGTTGAAGCCGGGATTCATGTTCCTGCATCAATTATTAGTGGTGCCATCAGCGGGGTTTCGGAGTTAGGAGTAACAGTCGTTAAATCTGTTAAGGGAATTGTAAACGGTGCTGTTCAAGGATCTATGGAATCAGGAATAAAAGATCACGTTGCAGTCAAAGGCACAGTGACACAAGCAATATTAAGTGCAAAAGATCTTGGATTGAATGTTGCCGATGTGGCTGTAGAAGCAGTAAAGGGAGCTGTGAATGGCGTTAAGCAAGTGGGGGGTGACACCGTATCTGCAACAAAGAATTCCTTAGTTGCCGCGATGGATGCTGCAAAGAGTGTTAGTGACGAAACTCTAACTTCTGTAAAAACTGCGCTTCATGGTAGTATTGATGGAGCTAAAGATATCCTGGATGAAATAAAAAAATAACCAGCCAGATAATTGATTTGAAAAACCCCGTTTAACTTAACGGGGTTTTATTAAAAAGGAGGGTATCTGCAGATGGTTCCTGAGAATTCAATTTATTATCTTGAAATCGTAACACCTGACGTTGAATCTATGTGCAACCTATATACAAATTCTTTTGGTTGGGAATTCCAACCCGATAAACCGACTATTCGAATGTACCTCCGTGTCTTGGATCTGGCCGCTTCTGTTGAGCAAGTTGCCCAAAAAGGAGCTAAAATATTACTAGATTGCATGGAAATACCCGGACATGGAATAATTGCAATCTATGAAATTGGCGGAATAGAATGTGGTCTCTGGAAGATTTAATAATTTATTACAATTAGATTTATTAAGGAGTAAAATGAAAATAAAAATATTTAAAAAATCTGGTCACCACTTTTTCAAAAGGGGACTAAGTTCCAGAGAAATACTTGAAAATGAAGTAAATAATTGGCTTGAGGCAAACAAAGGAATTGAGATTAAAGATATAAAACAATCCTGCTGCGGCGGTAGCCTTGAACCCAGCATTACTGTTATTTCCATTTGGTACGAACCAGCTAAATAAATTTTGAAAGTTTTAACCTGTCTGCCGCCAGGCAGGTTTGAATATAACATTCTTACTGCCGGATTGTTATCAAGATTATTGCTCGTATAATTAATAGTTAGGCAACTTACCTGTGTCGCGATACTCGGAGAAGATTATGAATAATACGCAAACTTTGATAGCCACTTTAGAGAACGCCCCTGATATTATTATTAGCCTCGTTCGCGAGGTGCCCCCACAGAATCTTAAGCGTCGCCCCAGCCCCTACAAATGGTCTGCCCACGAACATGCTTGCCATATATTTAGCGCGGACCCTATTTACCTTTCACGCCTTCATTTGATGTTATCTGATCCAGCACCTTATATAAGATCTATAGTTCCTTCTCCGGAGGAAGAAGCTGGCTCACTACTAAACATTGATTTAGACGAAGCACTTAATCAGTATGTGAAAGTACGAGCACGCCTCGTTAAGCGTTTGAAGGAGCTATCGACAGAAGATTGGCAACGGGGGGCAGAGCATGAAGAGTACAGTCATTACTCAGTAATGATAATGTTCAGGGAACTACTAATGCACGAGATGCATCACGCATACAGAATAAATAAGCTAATGCTAAAGAAAGACTGGGAGTAAACTTCTAGCTGAAAAGGACGCCGTTATTTTCTATAATAAATTTCAATAATATTTATTCTGAAAATATGTTAAGATAAAAGTAAATAGGAGTATTAAATGGCTATAAATATTTCAACAATTAGAATAAAAGCAGAACCAGAAAAAGTATGGGACGCTTTAACTAAACCAGAATTAGTTAGAAAATGGCAATATGGAAGTAAATTAATTACTGATTGGGTTGTTGGGAATAAAAATACATTTCATCGAAATTATGATAGATTTTCAAATCGACCTGTTAGTTACTCGACATCATCTTATAGCCATAAAGACAATTTAAAAGTTGAAGATTTTAAGCAGAATTTTATTCTGGTAAAAATATTTAATAAAAATTTGCAATGATAAATATTTTCAAGTGGGAAGGCTCGCCAATCATTTTTTCCCGGCAAGTTCAAATATCTCTTTCGCTCTCGGCTTATACAATGTGTGATACATTAAATCTAGGTAGAAGTTCATTCCCGTCATATAATTTCAACCTGAATAATGTCATCCTGAGCTTGTCGAAGGATTGTTTCTCCGGAGGAGTCCTTTGGACAGGTTCTTCTTTCAACTCAGAATCAAGCATTGAGATTGCGATCCCGATAAAGTCGGGACGGAATGACCGCATTCGGACAGCCACCGTGCTGTGACAGAACGCAAAATTTTTCGTTCTTGAATTTCTGGCAGCGCTTTTCTATTATAGTAAACAAAAAATTGGAGAAAAGATGGACACAAAAAATATAATTCAAAATGCCTTGAGTCTGACCCCCGCAGAACGACTTTTTATTATAGAGACTCTTTCAAAAAGTCTAAGCGAACCAGATAAAGAGATAGATAATTTCTGGAAAGAGGAAGTGGAAAGAAGATATGAACTGTTCATCAAAGGACAGATAAAAACTATTCCATACGAAGATATTATAAAAAAATGACTGTTGAATTTCTCGAATCTGCCCATATTGAATATCGGGAAGCCATAGATTTTTATAATCTTCAAAGCAATGGATTGGGGAGTAAGTTCGCCGCAGAAATAGATAGCACTATATCCATAATAAAAAATTATCCGGAAAGTTATTCAGAATACACAAAGCATACACGTAAAGCTGTTGTTAATGTTTTTCCTTACAATGTCATTTATACAATTCACAAAAATCTTATTTCAGTAATTGCTATCGCACATCAGCACAGAAAACCAAACTACTGGTTAAAAAGATAATAGATCAAAATATAGTTTGAACCACCACTTTGTTACCTCCCTTCTTGCACCTTAAGCAACCTCTCCGCTCTTGGCTTATACAATGTGTGATATATTAAATCAAGATAGAAGTTCATTTCCGTCATATAATTTCAACCTGAACTTGTTTCTCCGAAGGAGTCCTTTGGACAGCTTCTTCTTTCAACTCAGAATCAAGCATTGAGATTCCGATCCCGATAAAGTCGGGGCGGAATAAACTTACCTTTTCTCCCGCATTTCAAATATATCTTTCGCTCTCGGTTTATATAAAGTGTGATACATTAAATCGAGATAGGAATTCAGTTCTGTCATTTCAATATTAGATGTAAACTTCCAGAAGCCGTAAATTTTTGCAAGCGACAGAAGATTCTTTGCATAAAGTTCCCAGTTAAAAGTTGTATCAACTCTTTTAATTCCTGCTTTAGAAATTTTATCCCAATAATTTTTGTCCTCCTTGCATCGCTTAAAGAAGTCAATTAACTTTTCCTCCACACTTTTTTCGTTCACCGGATCAATATGGAATCCGCATTTTTCATCTTCAATAATTTCAAGCGGTCCGCCGTATTGCGTTGCAAAAGTCGGCAGCCCGGAGCGCATTGCTTCAATAACAGTTAAACCAAATCCCTCAAAAGACGCCGGCTGTACAAAAACACCTTTTGTATCTGCAATAACCTTGTAAAATTCGGGTACTCTTTTTCTATCCGCATCTCCTTGCAGCCACCTTACGCTATCGTGAAGATTATATTTTTCAAAATGGCTGTGCATTATTTCTATCTGTTCCTTTTCTTCGCTGTCAGTTGAATCTTCAACATTATGTTTGCCCGCAACTATTAAAAGGTTTGCAATTTTTTTCAACTCTTCGTTTTCACCGTACCATTTAACAAGTGAAGTAAGATTTTTAATCTTATCCAGCCTTGCCATCGAAAAAATAATCGGAAGGTCTTTGTTTTTTAATTTGCCTATTCCGGGCACAGAGCTGTTGCCATTATAAATACGCGTGCGGATATCTTTTGTTACTTCTTTATTTCTTCTGTCTTTTTCGGTATAGGGAAAAAATATTTCTGTGTTTACTCCGGGCGGAAGAATATTAAACTTCGGATGAAAAATATTTATACCCCCGGCAACACGGTAAAGCCCCGGCATAGTAAAGTTAACATATGATTCATACTGCCCGATGCTGTCTTCTCTCCCCGCAATTTCCTGGTAAGTTGATGTGATGATGAAATCAGCAGCGTTCATCGATAAAAGATCTGCAGTAAACTGGGTTGAAAAGTGGTATTGCCCTTCCATTTCAGCCCAATACAAAGCACTGTACAGATATTTACTTTTTTCCAGTGCGTGTGCAACGTTGCATTGCGTAACACCGAACTTTTTAGCTAAAATCGTAGCAACAAGATTCCCATCAGAATAATTTCCGATTACTAAATCTGGTCTTGTTCCAAATTCTTTCATCAGTTCTTTATAGGAATCTTCAGCAAAATGTTCAAGGTATGGCCAGATTTCAAATCTTGAAATCCAGTTATCAGTATTTTCCTTATCCAGACTTCTGAACGGCACCCTGAGAACCCAGACATTTTTTGTGTTGTCCACTTTTTCAAGTCTCTGGTTACAAGTTGTATCTTTAGCATTCGGAATAAGTCTGCTAAGTATAATAATCTTAGGATTGGCTTTTAATCCTGATTTAGTTAATGAGCGGATCATTTCTTTTTCGAGTGCTTTCACCTGGTCGAGAATATAAACAACCTGCCCGCCTGTATCGGGTTTCCCCAGTACCCCTTTCTGACCGAAGTAACCGTGTGGAGAAACTATCAGAATATTAAAAATCATCGGAACTTTTGAGAGAAACTCTTTAAGAGCAATGTGATCAGGACTTGCCAGAAGTGAATCAAGATGATTGAGATTGGAAAGAATTTCACCGGCTGTATTGCCAAGCCCTGCCTCAAAACCAAGTTCCCGCAAATCTTTTTTTATCACTTTGTAATCTAAATTCTCATCTTTCTTTTTAAGTATTGTGGTCGCTTTATCCATTGCACTGTTCAGCTTTTCCGGACTATTTATTTTCTCATTTACAATTAATTGTTCCGAGTTGTGCTTGTGAACAAATAAAAAATCAAACATTGCCTGGCTAAGCTTCTGCGGCTGCGTAAACATTGTACTGGAAAGATACCTGTTAAGATATTCTACACCACGTCCAATACTTTTTGATTCCCTGATACTTGGAAACTTATCATAAAAAGTGCTGAAGTTTAATGTGAGCAAATCATTTTCAAGTAGGGGGTACCTGTATCGTTCTTTTACTTTAAGATAATCAACAGCAGAAATCTTTTTACCAGTTAACTCCTTCACATTAAAAGTGTAATATTCGCTTCTACCAATTGTTCCTCTTGTTTCAATGTACACACAACACTTGAGACAAACCGATTCGGTAAATTTATTAACCACCTGTTCGATGTTTTCTGTAATGGAGTTGTTGCCATTCTTTCTCCTCGACTGGTTAAATATCTCCAGCAGTTCACCTTTAACAAGCAGTTTTTTCTCGTGTGAACAAACCTTTTTTAAAAAACTAAAAAATTGCTCCCTGTATTTCTGCAGTATTTCCTCCAGCACTTTACTCAACTGGTTTCTCCTTTTTAACTCTCAGAAAATGATAATGACCTATCCCCTCCACAATTCCGCCTGCATATTTCCTGCTTGCAAAATAAATACGGCTCTGTCCTTTTAATGACTCCAGTTCGCTGCTATAATTAGCAACAACCACGCCAAGCAGGTCTCCCTTCAGCATTTCGCTGTCATTGCCGGAATCACCAGCAACCAGGATATTCTCATTCGGAATATTCCACCGGTAGGCTAGATACCTTATTGCTTTTCCTTTAGATGCACGATATGGCAAAATATCGAGGTACTGTCCGTGGCTGAAAATAACGTTAGTATTTAATTTGTTTTTGATCAATGCTCTTTCAACCTTCTTTAAATTTTCAGGATTTTCGCTTGTGTAATAGCTAATCTTAAATTCTCTTTGGTTTTCTTCTTCCTGGTATTGCAGGAACTTAAATTGACTTAATAATTTCTTGATTTTTTCCCTTTTCCATTGATGCTTAATATGCGCTTTCCACCCTGTTGAATAGATTAACCTTCCTTCGTAGTTATAATAAATTTCCGCTCCAACTGAAGATATTATTATGTCTGGATATGGAACGTTGTTTTGCTTTAAAACATTAAACGCCGAGTCAACTGTTCTGCCTGTAGCAACTCCAAATCCAACTTTTGAATTTGTGTTTTGAAGATGATCTATAAATTCTCTAAGTGCGCTATCATCACCAAGAAGTGTGTGATCTATATCCGACACAATTAATTTTTCAACATCGAGCAGCTTCCTGCCGACCTGTGCGAAAACTTTTTCTTCATCTTTTCTCCTTCCGGCAATTTTTTCTATTTCTTTTAAATACTCTTTAGTATGTGCTTTCCAGGTATAGTGTTTCTTTACATTTTTCATTCCGCTCTCGGAAAATTGCTGCCATAATTTATTATCATCAATAATTTTATTGATTGCGTCGGAGATGTTTTTCGTATCAGAAACATCAACAAGAATTCCGTTCTGGCAGTTCTTTATTATATCTCTGGGCCCGCCATCATTAGTTGCAACAACCGGCACACCACAAGATGCTGCTTCGATCAATGTTAATCCAAATGGTTCTGTAAGTGCTGCATTAATAAAAACTCCGCGAGTATCGGCTGAAATTCTGTATAGCTCCGGTACTTCGTTTTGAGTATCGTGACGTTTTGGGATTGCCATTTTGCCGTAAAGATTATACTTGTCCATTAATAATAGTATATCCGTCAGCACCTCTCTTTCGTTATCAGGCATTGTTGAAATATCAGTTCTAATACCGGCAAAAATTGCAAGGTTTGCTTTCTCCTGAAGTACTTTGTCTTCTCCATAGGCCGTTATCAAACCTGAAATGTTTTTTCTTTTATCCGGACGGCAGACAGTAAAAATCAGAGGCTTATCTATTCTAACAAAAAAGTTCAGCAACTTTTCGCTAATAAGCTTGATAAGTTTGGCCGTTTCTTCATCGAGAGGTATTCGTGCATTGTATGGGTAGAATTTTTCTATATCAACACCCGGAGGGATTACTTTGAATTTTTCTTCGGAAGAGTTTTTATAATCGCCGTACTGATTTTTTATTTCCTGGTGAGTGCTTGTGATAATCAGGTTTGCCAGATAAATTATTTCTTCTTCAACTTCTATTCTGTGAGAAAGCTTATATCTTTTTTCAATGTCTTCTTTGGACACCCCGTCATCCAGAAGTTTACGCAGCTTATCTCTGCCGAGTGAGTGTCCGGTGTGAACGAGTGGAATTCCAAAAAACTGGGTAAGCTCTTTACAAACATATCCTGCATCAGCATAGTGACTGTGGATAATATCCGGCAGTCTGCCAACCGACTTGATATATTTTATACTTTTATCTGTAAATTCTTCAAGATGATTCCAGAGAAGCTCTTTCCTGAAGTATTTCCCTCCGCCGCATCTTATCCTGATTATACTGAATTTATCATTTACTTTTTCTTGCTGCTGAGAATAGTCTGGTGAAACAGTTTTGTCTTTTATTTCCCTGGTTACCAGCTCAACTCGCTCGATGCGATTGTCTTCGCTTAAAGTTTTTGCTAGTTCGAATACATATTTTGTTTGTCCGCCCGTATCTGCATCGCGACCGAGCTCAAGATCGTGGCCCCGTATTAATCCATGAATGCTGTAAAGCTGAATGTAAAAACCTTTTTTACGTTTAATGTTATTCACTATCCATTTTCTCTTTTAATTTTAAATAAACATCGTTCATTTTGGGTAAAGCGCCTTCAATTTTACAAATTTCATTTGCGAATTCATTAGCAAGTTTATTTGTCTTGCTTAGTTTCCAGCCTCTTAAATAACCAATACAGAGTACGGAAGCAAATGCATCGCCGGCTCCAAGCGTATCAACAACATCTGACACAGAAGTTTTAAAATCATCAACATCATCTTTATAAAATAATGTCGAACCATCTTCACCTTTGGTAACAGCAAGTAATTCAATATTAAATTTATTCATTAATTTCTTTGATGTGACTTGAATATCAAATGGCTCATAAAGAAAAAGATCGTTCATTAATCTCAGTTCGTCTAGATTGAGCTTTACCGCAGTTGCTGCATTCAAAGAATCAAAGAGAATCTGTCTGGTGAAAAATTTCTGCCGGATGTTTATATCACAAAAGTATTTTATTTTTTTATTAAATAAGGTTTGGATGGTCTCTCTGGAAACTTTATTCCTCTGGGCAAGAGAACCAAAATATAAGCAGTCTGTGTTTTCGTTTATAAGCTGAAGGATCTCGGGAGTTTTCTCAATAAAATCATATGCCCTGTCTTCGTCTATACGAAAGGAAGGAACCTTATTTTTATCCAGCGTAACAGTTGTCACTCCGGTAGAATGAAGATGATCTACCTGAATATAGTTTGTTAGTATTCCACTACTTTTAATGAAATTACTAGAGTTGTTTCCTAAAACATCATTCCCAACGCGGCTGATAATGCATCCTTTGCCAGTAAATTTATGAATATGGTAAAGGAAATTCAGCGGAGCACCACCGAGGTTCTTCGTTTCGGGGTAAATATCGTATAATATTTCACCGATAGCAGTTATTCTCTCCATCAATAGTTCCGAATCATTTTGGAATTTATTTAATTTGTCAGTTGTTAATTACTATATAACAATTTGAGCTAAAAAATGAAAATTTATCAGCTAAGAGCTTTCCAGAAAATACCTATTAATATTAATGAAGCGTGGGAGTTTTTTTCCAATCCCAATAATCTTTCTGTAATTACACCAGAATGGCTAAACTTTAAAGTAACAAGCAAGCTTCCGGATAAAATGTATCCCGGAATGATAATCTCCTATAAAGTGCATCCGGTACTTAGAATTCCAAGCACGTGGGTTACAGAAATTACTCATGTTAATGAACCATTTTATTTTGTGGATGAACAAAAATTCGGACCATACAAACTCTGGCATCATCAGCATCACTTCAAAGAAACAGAAAACGGAGTTGAGATGACGGATATTGTCACCTATGCACTTCCGCTTGATCCTTTAAGCAGAATAATTAATTCACTTCTTGTTGAGAAAAAAGTAAAAGAAATTTTCAGATTCAGGGAGAAGAAGCTGGAAGAGTTGTTTACACCTGTCATAGCGATCCCGACTTTAGTCGGGAGAAGCAATCCCTAAGTTTAACCTTGAGATTGCTTCGTCATCCCGATAAATCGGGATTCCTCGCAATGACAAGGACAGCTAAATTTGGATTTGCGAAACCTTAAAATATCCTAATAACCAATCATCACTTTTTAATACAGGCTTTCGCGGGGATATTCTTAAATTTGTAATCATTTTTAAGAATTAATTGGAGAAAGAAATGAATAACAAACCCACAATATTTTTACTTTTTTGTTTGGTTATAACCATCCCATTACTTGCCGCGGATAATAATTCAACGCAAAGCACAAATCAACTCCTCGGAAAATTTAATGAAGTAATTCAGTTTGCAGAATTAAATGCAGAGAATATTAAAGAAGCAACTGACGTTTCTATTAAAGAAGCGCGGGAATCACTTTCCAAACTGTACACTATCCCCAAAGAGCAGAGAACGTTTGATAATACAATGCTCGAACTCGATAATATTTACAACAAAGTCGGCAATGTTTACGGTTGTGTTTACTTAATGGGCAGTGCGCATCCCGATGACGCAACAAGAAACCAGGCAAACGAAACCAAAGCTGAGTTCGCTAAATTCTTTAACGAGATTCAGCTTGATGAAAATCTTTACCGTGCTGTAAAAGATTACTCCGAAACTTCAGAAGCAAAATCACTCACCGGTTACAAAAAGAGATTCGTTAAAAAAACAGTAGAAGATTTTGAGCGTAACGGATTCGCACTTCCAAAAGAAAAACGAGACGAGTTAAAATTAATTAATGATAAAATTTCTGATCTCAGTCTTATGTTCCAAAAAAACATTGCTGAAGTTGATGATTATTTGATAGTTGATGATGCTCAGATAGAAGGTTTGCAGGAAGACTACAAAAATGCGCGCAGAACGGAAGATGGTAAATACAAAATAGATCTTTCTTATCCTTCGTACAGACCATTTATGCAATACTCAAACTCTGAAGAAACCAGGAAAGAACTCTATAATATGTTTCTTAACCGGGCATCAAAGGATAACCTTGAGGTTTTAATAAAAGTAATCGCACTACGAAAAGAAATGGCAGAGCTATTGGGATACAAGACCTACGCTGAGTACCGTGTTGGAGACAGAATGGCTAAGCTACCACAAAATGTATGGGATTTTGAGAATAACTTAATCGATAAACTAAAAGAGAAAGCTCAGATTGATTACGATGAGTTGCTTTCAGTTAAAATAGCAAAGCTTGGTGATGAAACAATTGATGTTATTCAACCCTGGGAGTCCTCATACTACAATAATATTCTTCTCAAAGAAAAATATGACCTCGATCAGAATCTCGTGAAAGAATATTTTGAAACGAATAATGTAATTGATGGTTTCTTCCAGATAAGCCAGCATCTTTTCGGTGTAGAATACGAAGAGGTACAAAATCCATCCGTGTGGCATAAGGATGTAAGATTATTCAATGTAAAGCAGGATGGAAAAGTTATTTCAAGGTTTTATATCGATCTTTATCCAAGAGCAAATAAATACTCTCACGCTGCATGCTTTCCTATGATTGGGGGGAAGGCAACAGAAAATGGTTACCAAATGCCAATCGCTACTCTAGTCTGCAATTTTCCCGAACCAACTGCTGATATGCCATCACTTTTAACCAAAGGAGAAGTAGAAACTTTCTTCCACGAGTTTGGTCATGTTCTTCATAATGTTTTAACCAAAACAGAATTGTCCACTCATTCAGGTACATCAGTTGCGCGTGACTTCGTAGAAGCACCGTCTCAGTTCCTGGAAAACTGGACATGGGATTACGATGCATTAAAACTTTTTGCAAAGCATTACAAAACCGGCGAGGTTCTACCTCAGGAATTATTTGATATAATGGTTGCCGCAAAAAATGTTGGTTCCGGACTTGCAAACACTCAACAGGTTTTCTATGGACTGATTGATTTCACTTTGCACGATAAATATGACCCAACCAGCAGCAAAACAACAACCGAAATAGTAAAAGAACTTCAGGAGAAAGTTACGCTATATCCGTTTCTTGATGGTACGCATATGCAGGCAGCCTTTGGACATTTAATGGGCTACGCTGCTGGTTACTATAGTTACCTCTGGGCATTGGTTTATGCACAGGATATGTTCTCAGTCTTTGAAAAGAATGGCGTGATGGATGTCAAGACCGGTTTAAAGTTCCGCGACGTAATTCTTTCAAACGGCGGTTCACGTGATGAACTAGAAATGGTAAGAGAATTTCTGGGAAGAGAACCGAACCAGGATGCGTTTTTTAAATCAATAGGTCTTGATGTGAAATAACTTCACAAAAAATATTTCACAAACAAAAAGGCGAGCCACAGGGGTTCGCCTTTTTTATTTTACTCTTGTCATTGTGATCCCACGCCTCTGGCGGGGGAGAAGCAATCTCAAAACTTATTCTTTAGATTGCTTCGTCGTTTCACTCCTCGCAATGACTGAAAAAAAATTAATGCTGATGACCTTCGTGACCTTCAGGTGCTTTTTCCATTTTTTCCATTTCCATCCATGGGTTAACATCGGTATTCCAGGTTTCGGCTTTTATTTTCATTGAACCATCGTCCTGCTTTTCCCAGATAGTCATATACTTCCCATTATCTGTCCACGGCATATCTCCCATTTGAGGCATGGTCATTGTAATTTCATACGTTCCAATATCAACTATAAAATTACCTGACTGCATAACATCTGTAACTGTAGATTTGAATGCCGTCATTTTCATACCGGACTCAGTCATTTTTTTATAGGACATTTTGCAGGCATCGAGACCTTTTAACATTGGTTCATAACTCGGCATTGAGATTATGTCCTCTGCATAATTTACCCACATTGATTCATCGCCGGAAATCATTTTCTTTGCTGATTCATCATTCATCGCCTGGATTTTTTTCATCAGCTCAGCAGTATCCTGTGCATTTACTAGTGATGCAGTAAAGATAAGTGCGAAAAGAATTGCAAAAAGTTTTTTCATAGTTCCTCCTATGTTTTTGTGTATTTAATGTTAAAGAAAATTAGCCCTTAGGTGGCTGACAATATTCTAAATTTATGCAAACCAAGCAAGGGATTTTTAAATTTACAATGCCCTAAAAAAGAAATTTGTCATCATTTCATATAAATGTTTTTGAGTTTCTGCACCACGAATACTGTGATTTTTATTCGGATAAAGCATTAATTCAAATTGCTTGCCTGCATCCTGTAGTTTTTTAGCTATTTGCAAAGAGTGCTGGTAATGAACGTTATCATCCTGGGTGCCATGGACGAGTAATAATTTTCCTCCAAGTTGATGTGCATAGGTTTGCGGTGAGGCCTGAACATATCCATCAGCATTATCTTCAGGAAGCCGCATATATCTTTCACTCCAGATCCCATCATAGTTAAGAAACTCGGTGTTTGGTGCAACGGAAACACCAGCCTTGAAGTAACCGTATGCTCTTGTTAATAACCAAAGTGTAAGAGTACCTCCTCCGCTCCAGCCCCAGACACCTATTCTGTTAGTGTCAACATACGGAAGCGTAGCCAGATATTTCGCTGCTTCTATGTGATCAATTACCGGCCACTTGCTCAAATCTCTGTACATTAAATTCTTAAATGATTTTCCCCTGCCGCCTGTTCCCCTGTTATCAACAGTGAAAATAATAAAATCGTTTTGTGCCAACATCATATGATAAAGCTGACGGTTTCCATTCCATTTGTTTATTGCTGCTTGTGAACCCGGACCGCCGTAACCATAAAAAAGAACCGGATACTTTTTACCCGGATTAAAATCTTTCGGTTTAATGATTATATAATTGAGTCTCACTCCATCGCTGGTTTTAAATGTGCTCAATTCGGGAAATGATAAATTGTATTCATTAAAAGCAGCAAGATTATTTTCCTTTAATGCTTTTATCAGCTCGCTATTCGTTTTTCTCAAGTAAACTTTTAAAGGAATAGATAGATTGTTGTAAGAGTGAATGAAGAATTTATAACCGGGAGAAAAATTTGCTTCGTTCCAGCCTTGCTCATTGGTGATTTTTTCAAATCCAGTTCCATCTTTTTTGACCCTGTAAATATGCTGCTCTGTTTCCGAATCTTTCTTACCATAAAAGTAGACAAGCTGCTCGGATTCAGAGTAACCTTCTAGTGAGGTTACTTCCCAATCACCTGAAGTAACTTGCTTTACCAGTTTTCCAGAATAATCATACAGGTAAATATGTCTGAATCCGCTATGCTCTGAAACCCATAGAAATTTATTTTCCTTTTCAAAAAAGAAGGCGTGTTTCTCCTCAATATCAACCCAGCAGTTATCATTCTCAGATAAAATAATTTTCGAATTGCCGGATTCTGTATTTGCTAGAATAAAATCCAGCTGGTTCTGTAACCGATTTAATCTTATAATCGAAAGCTGGGTGGAAGAATTAGTCCAGTAAATTCTTGGAAGATAGATATCATCATCCAATCCGGTGTCCATCCATTTGCATTCAAAAGTCAGAATATCAATAACTCCTATTTTTACAATTGCATTCTGCTCACCAACCTTGGGATATTTAAGCGGCATAACCTTATTGTATGGAGGCATTTCATCAATCAGGTAAAACTCTTTCACCCTGGTTTGATCAAATTTCCAGAATGCAATTTTCTTTCCGTCTCCCGACCATTGCCATCCATCCGAAATTGCAAATTCTTCTTCATAAACCCAATCGAACTCTCCGTTAAGAATATTTTCGTTTCCGTCAAAAGTTAGTTGTGTTTCCTTCCCGGTGGATAATTCAACTATAAAAAGATTATGCTCTTTAACATAACCAGCAAAGTTTCCATCGGGTGAAAGTTTAACATTTTTTAGCCCGGGATATTCATCAGCCAAAGCAATAATTTCATTTGAATCCAGATTTAACAGATAAGCGGGTGACATTCTTGAGTGCCGCCATATTCTTTTTTCGGGGCCTCGAATCAGAAGATATTTGCCATCGTTCGTCCATTCGTAACTACTCATCTCTATCTGCTTATCGTTGAAAATCAGTTTTTCAGCGGGGAGGAAAAGCTTTTCTTCTAGGGTATTCAAATCAAAAAGATAAATATCATTTAAC
>JBATIA010000135.1:0-4307 GCA_049667415.1 Ignavibacteriaceae bacterium | reverse complement strand
TCCCTTTAATATACGGGGCGAAAGCATTTGGAAGAATAAATGAGTGGGATTACGGAGGATTCATTACTTTGACCGATGAAATTGATTTTATAGAGGATGACAAAAGACAAACCGAGCCAAAAGCTCTTTTTGTTTCCGGAAGAGCAAAAAAAAGAATACTCACTAATTCATCTGTAGGGTTTTTGGTTGTGGGAAAACAAACAAAAGATAATACCTTTGGAGTTATTGATGTAGATGGCGCTTTCAGGGAATCGGACTGGCAGCTTGCTTATCAACTTGCAAGATCTTTTGAAAACTTTAAAGGTGACTATGCTGCTTCGGCGGGATTCACGATGAACTCCACAAATTGGTTATCGTATGCAAGACTTAGAGCTGTAGGAAAAAACTTTAATGTAAAGGAGGTAGGTTTTGTTCCCTGGAAGGGAACTGCTGAGTTTGTTTCAATAAATGGTCCCATCTGGTACTTTAATGAAGGATATATAAACAAAATTCTTCTATACGCAGGTCCATACATTGGTTATGAAGATGTTGATTCTTATAGCGATCATGGGATGCTGGTGGGTTTCAATATGCAACTTAGGGACAACTGGGGTTATGAGATTAATTTTTCTTTAGCAAAAAGTAAGGACGAGAAAGTTATATATACTTCTTACGATGCTACATTCAGTTCATGGTATAATATCTCTCCTAAATGGAATGGAAACCTTTTCGGCGGGTATGCAAGAACTTACAATTTTTCGAGAGGGTACGTTGCTTTCCATTCCCGTCTTGGAGCCTTCATCAGCTGGAGAGCTTTCAACTTTTTAGAGCTCGGAAGCTCCTACGAAATGTTTATCGAGGGAAATCCTGACGGTAAGATACAGGCCATTACCTATAATGCCCGACCTTATTTTTCATTCACACCAATTAACAATCTTAACTTCAGAATGTACGTAGATAATGTTTATTTAACAGAATCCGGAAAAATTGGAAGCGTGATAATAGGGTTTCTTTTTTCATGGAATTTTCTTCCGAAAAGCTGGGTTTATTTAGCAATTAATGAATTTCAAGACAGGAGTGATGAATACGATTCATTTGGAAACCTTTTACCGAACAGAATTCACGTTACGGAGAGGGCAGCAGTATTAAAACTAAAATACCTTTATTATTTCTAATCTAGAAATAACCTCATTATTTCGCGAAGGTATTACTTAATTAAAAACATTCTTTACAATTTCGACAAGACCAACATAAGTCCCCAGTACACTGCCAAGGCTTGCGAGGATAAAAACCAGTAATACTTTTAACAATTTATTCTTCCACCACATTAATACTTGTTTTGCATTATCGCTAACATTTTGAAAGTCCTTAACCAGCGGCGGTTGAAAGTATGCCTGTACAAAGGCAGCAACATATCCGGCACCAATTAAGGGTGAAAGACTAGTAACTGGCGCCGCAAAAAATGCCGTGAGTATTGTGAGCGGATGTGCTAATGCAATCAATGCACCAAAAGCACTTGGGATTCCGTTTGCTAAAATCCAGAACAAAGCGTTATCACCTGCTTCGCTCAACCCTTTGCTGTAACCGATAAAAAGAATTGAAGCTATAATTACTGCAGGTATTCCCCAGCCAATAATCTTTGTGACAGGAGATGGATTTGGTATAATCTCAATTTCTTTCAAATCAATTTTCTCATCATTCTCCAAAACATTGATAATTCCTTTAACATGTCCTGCACCAACCACCGAAACAATTTTGTTTCCTTTGCTTTGCTTCATTTTTTCAGCAAGATACTGATCTCGTTCATCAATAATAACTTTTTTGAGAACAGGCATTGCTTTGCCGAGTTCATCCATCATTTCAGACAATACATCTTTGCTGCGAAGCTCTGCAAGTTTTTCTTCAGTCAGCTCCTGCTTTTCAAATAACCCGCCAACCCCGCCGAATAAAAATTTCAGCTTCTGCCAGAATCCCATAGAATGCCAGGCACGCCTTAAAGTTACACGAACTTCCCTGTCGCAAAGTTCAACGGGAATATTATTTTCATTTGCTGTTTTAACAGCTTCGAGCAATTCTGTGCCTGGAGTAACACCAAGTTTTTCTCCAAGTTTTTTTTGATATGAAGAAAGGACAAGATTAACAATCAAGGTGCTTAACTGCTTTTGCCTTATTATGCTTTTCAGATCAAGATTTTCCCATCGGTTTTTTTCTGAAAGAGCCTTCATTCTTTTTTCATCCAGCTCAACACAGACTACATCCGGCTTTTCTTTCTCTATCACTTCCCTGACAAGATCAGCAGACTGGCGGGAGATGTGTGCGGTTCCAACGATGATAAATTCCCGTCCGTCTTTCTTCACAATTTGAACATCTTCGGTGTAATTGTCCATTTGATTTTTTATTTCATTCACCTATTTATTTAATTTTTGTTTGAAGTGTGAAAGGACTATCGTATAAAAAGCTGATCAGTTTCTTAATAAATCAAAAAGTGGTTGGTTTAAATAAAGTACCTCTTTGCCAACTTTTTTACTTTTTAACAAGCCGGTGGTTTCAATTTCTTTTAGGTATTCAGCAGCTGTTTGCCTTTTTGCTATTCCTGCATCAACTACAAATTCTACCTTGCAATATGGTTGCGTAAATAGCAGTTCAATTAATTCTTTGGAATAAATTCTACCCGGCAATTTCAGTTTCATATCTAGTAAAGTTTTATCAAGTAAACTTTTGATTTCAACAATTTTGTTAATTGAGGTTTCGGCTGTATTTAAAATTCCATTAAGCACATACAATATCCATTCTGTCCATTCGTTCTTTTCAGTTACTGCTTTTAATAGCCTATAATAATCTTCTTTGTTCTCTATGATGTAGCGACTTAAATAAATAACGGGTAACTCAAGCAATTTTTGCTGTACCAAGTATAGTATATTAATTATTCTTCCTGTTCTTCCATTTCCATCTGAAAACGGGTGGATTGCCTCGAACTGGTAATGAATTACCGCTAGCTTTATCAGCGGATCAGTTTTGTCATCATTAATATTAATATATTCTTCAAGATTAGACAGTTTGACTCTTATTAAATCTTCCCCTTCAGGTGGTGTATAAATTACTTCACCTTTCGATGTTGATATTTTTGTTCCGGGCGTGTTTCGAATCTCAGCGGTCGTCTCTTTTATTTTTTGAAATATGCTAATGAATAAATTAGTCGTCAAAAGGTTGTTCTTCTTTAATCTGTTGTTCCCCTCCCACAACGCTTCTTTGTATCTTAGCACTTCTTTAGTCTGAGGATCATATTCATTACTTTTAGAGGCAAATGCTTCGAATAATTTTTCATTTGTAGTTAACACATTTTCTATCGCTGAACTCAACTTTGCTTCTTGCAAAGGAAGTGTATTTATTAATATCGCCTGATTAGGAATCGTTCTTGCCATTCCTTTTAGCTCAGCTAGCACCTTATTTGCACTTATTGCTGTTCTTAGAATTTCAGTGTTTTCAAGTTCGGTCTTTGGTGGAAGTAGTGGGAGATCATTATATGGCTTGTCCCTATTAAACATTTTCCTTCTTTTTTGGAATAAATTTAGACGATTTTATCGACATATCCAAACAACGTGTCGAAATATTAAAAAAATATCGACACGTTATTATAACGTGTCGATATCATCGACATGTCCCTAAAACTCGAAAGTATGTAATTACTTATACATCTGTTCAATTTCATAAACCGGCTTTATATCCACCGGAAGATGCTCAAGCTTCTTTCGCAGTGTTTCCATCGATGGAGAGTTGACAACATACTTTGCAATCAAATCTTTTGCACCCTGATAGTTTCCTTCTGCCTGAATCATTAAAACAATATTTGCCAATTCTGTCAGCACGGGACCTATCTTTTCAAAATTAACTTTTACTTTCTGAGTTTGCTCATTGTATTCGTACGCACCTTTTTCAATAAGGTAGTTGTAGATGATTGCATTGCCGCTGCCGTGTGCTTCGTTAATTCCGAATCTAACAGACCGGAAAGTGCCAGCAAGGAATGTTACCCACGTTTCGTTTGCAAAAGTTTCCGGGAAGACACCTTTCTCTATCATATAAATGTTGTTATACATTCCGAGAATATCTGCTTTGCATTCTTCCATTGTAGAGTAAGTTTCTTTCAGCTCCTTTTTTACTTCTGTGTCTCTGCCATCAACTTTTATGAAGCCGGGACCAATACCGTGTGACATTTCGTGCATAAGTGTGTGGGTGAAGAATGACTCAAATGTAACATACTTCACCTGCCCGGGATCGAGTACTAACTCAGCGATCGGCATGAGTATTTTATCATACTTTGCTTCCTGTAC
>JBATIA010000134.1:0-5561 GCA_049667415.1 Ignavibacteriaceae bacterium | reverse complement strand
GAAGAGGAACTCCCCATTCTTTATCGTGATATTTAATCATCAATTTATCACCTGATGGCCAGGGGCAGCGTATTTTTGTTTCCATCTGTTTATCCCTCGTTTTAAGATTTCTAAGTTGATGTCTTCCTATTATAAAAGCCCAGTATAATTCCCAAAGCGAGCGACCATAATGCCGCCAATCCAATCTGAAATTCCTTTGGAAGTATAAATGTAATTGTATGTGCTGGTATCCAGAACCAGAGCAGCGAATAAAATCCTTTGTCAAGATTTTTCCAGTTTTGTTTCCCTGCAATCAGGTTATCCATCAGCCTGTGCATAATTACAAGCAAAGGTCCAAATTGCAAATTCATCAAAGCTGAAACCGCAAAAGATCTGCCGACACCTCTGATTGCTGGAAGGTAATTTTGATCAATCAATGAATCAACAAAACCCTGAAATCCAATGAAAGCATATTTAATCATAACTGCAAGAATTGACCATTCTATAATTTTTAGAATCAGCGTTTTAACATCATAGGGAGAGAATATTTCCCTTTTAACAATCCAGTGAGAAACAGCATCTCCAAGAGTGCCAAGCACAGCAAATTGGATTATTGCTGTTAATATTGGGTGAGCAGTAACTAATTCTACATACCAGTTCATTCGAATGACAAATTTTTATTTAATAAATTTAAGCAAATAATTTTTATCTATTATCTTAATAGCAGTTATGAACACAAAAGAAAAATTCACAGAAGAAATAAGTTCATCCTATTCCTTTAAAGGAGATTACATAACTCTGGGGGGAGCTATTTATGAAGGAGAGTGTATTAACAATCTCCTTGTAAATATTCCTCTAAAAACATTAAACCGGCACGGATTAATAGCTGGCGCCACGGGCACGGGGAAAACAAAAACTCTACAAATAATTACAGAGCAGCTTTCATCTAAAAGTATTCCCGTATTAGTAATGGATGTAAAGGGAGATTTAAGTGGAATTGCAAAACCCGGAACTGTAAATCCAAAAATAGAAGAACGTCATCAGAAGATTGGATTGCAGTACACTGCCGAAGGATTTCCCGTTGAGATGCTTACTCTCTCAGAAGAAAAAGGTGTTCGTCTTCGTGCAACCGTTTCTGAGTTTGGCCCGGTTCTCCTTTCCAAAATTCTAGAACTGAACGATACCCAGGCAAGCTTTGTGTCTCTGATCTTTAAATACTGCGACGATTCGCATCTTCCTGTTTTAGATTTAAAAGACTTTAAGCGTGTGCTTCAATACATTTCAGATGAAGGAAAAGCTGACATTGAAAAAGAGTATGGGAAAATTTCCACAACATCTGTTGGTACTATTCTGCGCAAAGTAATTGAGCTTGAGCAGCAGGGTGCCGAAAAATTCTTCGGTGAAAAATCTTTTGAAGTAGATGATCTAACAAGAATAGATGATAAAGGACGAGGTATCATTTCAATAATCCGGCTTGTTGATTTGCAGGATAAACCAAAATTGTTTTCTACCTTTATGCTTTCTCTTCTTGCAGAAATTTATTCTTATTTTCCCGAAGAGGGAGATATTGCCCAGCCAAAACTTGCAATTTTTATTGATGAGGCCCATCTCATTTTTAAAGAAGCCTCCAAAGCACTGCTCGAACAGATCGAAACTATTATAAAGCTTATTCGCTCAAAAGGGGTTGGAGTTTTCTTCTGCACGCAAAATCCGACGGATATTCCGGCAAGCGTTCTTTCACAACTTGGTTTAAAAGTTCAGCATGCATTACGTGCATTTACTGCAAAAGACCGTCAGATGATTAAACTAACCGCTGAGAATTATCCGATCTCAGAATATTACAAAACTGATGAGATGTTGACTTCATTAGGCATTGGTGAAGCAGCAATTACTGCATTGAATGAAAAAGGAATTCCAACACCGCTTGCTGCAACATTGCTTCGTGCACCACAATCGAGAATGGATATTTTGGCTGATGATGAAATTGAAGAGATTGTTAGAAGTTCGAAACTGGTTCCAAAGTATAATGAAACGATTGACAGAGAAAGCGCGTACGAAATGCTGAACAGAAAACTTGAGGTTTCCCAGGTACCTACGGCTGAACCAATCCCTAAATATGAATTACCAAAACAGCCTCGTGGAAGACCTAAAGTTGAAAAAAGTACATTTGAAAAAGTGCTTACCAGCACCACGACAAGGCAAGTTGGTAGAACAATTGCACGCGAGCTAGCCAGGGGTATTTTAGGAGTGCTCGGTTTGGGAGGGACATCAAGAAGAAGATAAAAATTACTTCTCTTAACTTTCACCGGGCTCAGGTGGTGGAATTGATTTTGGTTCGTCTGGATTTATAAGTTTCAATCTTCCAGCATTTTTAACTGCCTGTGTAAGCAGAAATTCAATCTGTGCATTTATGCTTCGCAAATCATCAGCCGCCCATTTTTCAAGGGCGGCATGAATATTCTCATCTATTCTTAATAAAAACTTTTTCTTTTCAGGCATAGCATTAAATCGTGAAATTAAATATTATTAACCAGCGGCATGTGCTCGACCCCTTCTGTTCTGTAAAACAATATACCAGCCAAGCATAATTATCCAGGGATATTTATCAAGCAATTCTGATCTTTCGTCAATTGTAACTGTTGTTCTGCCTTTCAGTAAAAATTTGTTAACATAAACTAAAAGAAGTTCCTCGCTTGAGGAATAAACTTCAAAAGGCCTTTTAAGTTTTCCTGATTTGCAGTGCAATCGTGCTCCTTTCGGCAGTTCAATGGTTCCTTTTGTTTTCCAGAAATTCGAAACATATTTTGCAAACGGATTTTGATATCCGTACTTATAAACTCCAAACTCACTGCGCCAGATACTCTGTTGTTTTATTTCCCACTTCCCATCAAATCCTTCAACCACAACACTGTTGCTGAATAATTTAGGAAAAATCATTTTTGCTAATATTTCATCAGATGAAATCAGTTCAAATTCCCGCTTCGTAATTTTTGGCTGATTGAATGTAAGCGTCTGACCAATATAATTCGTTAAAAGGTTCATTAAAAAATTACTGGTTATTGATACAATGTTCCTGTGTTTATAACCGGCTGAACGTCATGTTCAGAAACAAGTGCAACCATTAAGTTGTTTACCATTGTGGCTTTTTTATCTTCATCAAGTGTAACAATATTCTGCTGACTTAAAGACTTCAACGCCATTTCAACCATTCCAACAGCACCTTCAACTATTTTTTGTCTTGCGGCAATGATTGCTTCTGCCTGTTGCCTTCTTAACATTGCTTGTGCAATTTCCTGTGCGTATGCAAGATGACTGATCCTTGATTCTAAAATATCAACGCCTGCAACTTCCAGTCTTTTTTCCAGCTGACCTTTTAAATTATCTGCAATCTCCTGTGGCGTTCCCCGCAACGAAGCCTTGCTTTCATCTTCTGTATCATAAGGATATTCAGACGCAAGTGAACGAATTGCGGTTTCGCTTTGTATGTCAACAAACTCTTCATAATTCTCAACATCAAAAACTGCTTTTGCAGAATCAATTACTTTCCAGACAACAACTGCACCTATTTCAATAGGGTTGCCATGCAAATCATTTACTTTAATTTTATCACTGTTAAAGTTTCGGATTCTAAGAGATACTTTTCTTTTTATAGTAAACGGATTAACCCACCAAAATCCTGAGTTACGAACTGTGCCGATGTACTTGCCAAAGAATATTAAAACCCGCGACTCATTTGGCTGAACAACAATAAAACCGCTCAAAATAATAATTATTATTACCATAAGCGGAAATAAAAGCCAAAGGATTTGAGTGTTTTTGGTTATAAGTATCCCTAAAAATAAGTAAACCTCCAGGGCAATCAGTGCAAATAAAACAAACAGCATCACAAATCCATTGGTCTTATTTGCTTGTTTTTCTGCTATTTTTTCCATTTTTCCAATCCTTTTATTTATTGATATTGTAATGATATCATATTGATAGCAAAAAGTCAAGTGCTTTTTTATGAATTATTATAAGGTTAGTATTGTTATAAGCTAAAAGAGTAAAAAAGTGAAAATATTATTATCGGGGGCAACTGGTTACATTGGTAAAAGACTACTCCCCGCTTTGATCGAGCAGGGGCATGATGTTGTATGCTGTGTTAGAGATAAGAATAGATTTCATCCACCTATATTAAATGGTAGTGGAAAAGTTTCTATCCTTGAAATTGATTTTCTCAAAGATCCTTTTGAAAATGATTTCACAAAAGATATTGATGCTGCCTACTATCTCATTCATTCAATGAGTGCCAACGTTTCTGATTTTTCAAAACTGGAAGAAACTTCTGCTAAAAACTTTATCAATCTAATTAAGAAAACAAATGTAAGGCAGATAATTTATCTTGGCGGAATTACCAACGAAGAGAAACTTTCCAAGCATCTTGCCTCAAGAAAAAATGTAGAAAAAATTCTTAATGAATCGGGCATACCCTTGACTTCACTGAAAGCTGGTATAATTGTCGGCTCCGGCAGTGCATCTTTCGAAATAATAAGAGACCTCGTTGAAAAACTTCCTGTCATGATTACACCAAAGTGGCTTAACACAAAACATCATCCTATAGCGATAAGAAATGTAATTCAATGTCTCACGGGGATTTTGTTAAAAGAGGAATTGTACAATCGTTCATTCGATATCGGTGGACCTGATATTTTAACTTATAAAGAAATGCTTCTTCAGTTCGCAGAAGTTCGTAAGCTTAAAAGATTTATTTTCACTGTGCCGGTTATGACTCCCCGGCTATCCTCCTACTGGCTTTATTTCGTGACTTCAACTTCGTACAAGCTTGCAGTAAATCTCGTTAACAGTATGAAGATTGAAGTGATTGCTAACCCGAATGAGCTGGAAAAAACACTTGACATAAAACCGATTTCATACAAAGAGGCTGTCGAACAAGCATTTTCCAGAATTGAACAGAACGAGGTTGTTTCAAGCTGGAAAGATTCACTTGTTTCCAGCTACAAAGATGACAAACTATTAGATCATATAAACGTACCCACCTTTGGATGCTTCTTTGATAAGCGAGAAAAAGAAATTGCAAACAGAGTCGAACAGGTCATGAAAAATCTGTGGTCAATTGGCGGTGAGCGTGGCTGGTATTATGCTGATTGGCTTTGGCACTTGCGTGGATTTTTAGACAAACTGTTCGGCGGTGTGGGTCTAAGAAGAGGAAGAACAAATAAAAACGAAATTCACACAGGTGATACTCTTGATTTTTGGCGCGTACTTGCCGCAGATAAACAAAACAGAAGATTGCTTCTTTATGCTGAAATGAAACTCCCCGGTGAAGCCTGGCTTGAGTTCAAGATCCTAAACAAAGATGGAAAAAACTATTTGCAGCAAACAGCAACTTTTCGTCCTAAGGGATTATTGGGAAGATTGTATTGGTACTCAGTTCTTCCGTTTCACTTTTTTGTGTTTGATGGAATGGCAAAAAATATTGTAAAGTTTGCGGAAAATTCATCCCGGATTTACTTATCTTAAAAAGTATAAATCAATTATTAACGAAAGGAATATTAAATGGACATATTAGATAATCTAAAATC
>JBATIA010000133.1:0-2199 GCA_049667415.1 Ignavibacteriaceae bacterium | reverse complement strand
CAATATAATCCTTTTCTTATTTGAATTTGTATTAATCTTAAACTTGAAAAATATAACATAGGTAAGAAATGAAAGATAAATTAGAGAAACTTTCAAAACTTAAAGAAGAAGCTAAGCTTGGTGGTGGAGAGGAAAGAATTAAAAGTCAGCATGAAAAAGGAAAGCTCACTGCTCGCGAAAGAATTGAACTTCTTGTTGATGAGGGAAGCTTCGAAGAAATTGATATGTTCGTTAAACACCGTACAACTGATTTTGGATTGGATAAACAGCATTTTCCCGGCGATGGAGTAGTAACCGGTTTTGCAAGGATTGATAGCAGACCTGTTGCACTATTTAGCCAGGACTTTACTGTATTTGGGGGTTCACTTTCAGGAGCTCATGCAGAAAAAATTGTTAAAGTTATGAAGATGGCTATGAAAGCTGGCATTCCTGTAATTGGCCTGAATGATTCAGGAGGTGCAAGAATTCAGGAAGGAGTTGTAAGTCTTGGTGGTTATGCAGATATCTTTTTGTTGAACACGCTTGCTTCAGGCGTGGTACCCCAGATATCTGTGGTTCTTGGTCCCTGTGCGGGAGGAGCAGTTTATTCTCCGGCAATTACTGATTTTATTTTTATGGTAAAGAATACAAGTTATATGTTCGTAACCGGACCTAATGTTGTAAAGACAGTTACTCACGAAGATGTTAGTTTTGAAGATCTTGGAGGTGCTGAAACGCATGCAAGCAAAAGCGGAGTAGCGCACTTTGTTTTTGATAACGAGGTTGAAACATTACATAACGTTAGGAAGCTGTTAAGTTTCATTCCGCTAAATTACAGAGACAAATCTCCCGAAAAAGAGTTTGATTATAATAATGTCACTCCTGAGCCCAAACTGGACGAGATTATTCCTGATAATCCAAACAAACCATATGACATGAAGCAAATCATAAATTTATTAGCTGACGATAATGATTTTCTTGAAGTTCACCAGTATTATGCTGAAAATATCGTTTGTGGTTTCTGTAGAATAGGTGGGATGGCAATAGGTGTTATTGCAAATCAGCCGCAAGTGCTTGCAGGTGTACTCGATATTAATGCTTCAACAAAGGCTGCTCGATTTGTTAGATTTTGTGATGCATTTAATATTCCAATGTTGGTACTCGTTGATGTTCCTGGTTTTTTACCCGGTACCGAACAAGAATGGAATGGTATAATTCGTCATGGTGCTAAACTTTTATTTGCTTTTAGTGAAGCTACTGTTCCCAAAGTTACTGTAATAACCAGGAAAGCTTATGGTGGAGCCTATGATGTAATGAACTCAAAGCATATTCGTGGTGATTTTAATTTTGCGTGGCCATCTGCTGAAATAGCAGTAATGGGACCCAAAGGAGCGGTAGAGATCATATTCAAAAAGGAAATTGCAAAAGCAAAAGATCCTGAAAAAGAAATAGAGAAAAAATTATCTGAATACATAGAAAAATTTGCCAATCCATTCATTACAGCCGAAAGAGGGTATGTTGATGATGTGATTGCACCTCAGGAAACGAAGCAAAAGTTAATCTCTACTTTCAATCTTCTTCGCACAAAAGTTGATACTAATCCAAAGAAGAAACATGGTAATATCCCCCTTTAATTGGTTAAAGGTTTGATTAAAAGAGAGTTAGAGAATACATCTAATTTTTTACTTGATAAAAGATTTCCTAAATACTAAATTTGAAATAGTATTTTTCAATAAAGAGAATATATGACGAAAAAATATCTGCAACTATCATTCTTAATTATTATTGCACTAATTCTCTATTCTTGCAGCAGTAGTGAAGAAACAACCCAAAATAAAGATCAAGTTCCTCATCAAAAAAACGGTGTTGTTGCTGAGATGCTTGAGCAAGCCAGACAATTCTATTTAACTGCTCTTGAAAAACAGAATGTAAACTTAGTGGAAGAAGCCGTTCAAAATTATGAGTCATCATTACGAATAATTAATAACCTTAGTTACTATCCGGGCGTTGATGATAATGAGGCATACATAGAATTAGAAACTTCTATCATTGAAGATTATAAAGCATACGTCGATGGCTTACCAGAACTTCCTCCGGGTGTTTCTTTAGCAGCGCTTGAAGAATGGATGAAAGATTCTGTACCTGAAATAGAACTGCCTGAAGGAGAAAAGACAGAAAAAGAAATTATACCAGGTGACATCCCATTGGAAGTAAATGCTT
>JBATIA010000132.1:0-4983 GCA_049667415.1 Ignavibacteriaceae bacterium | reverse complement strand
GTATTGGCGGCATATGATAATTAATCAAAATGCTTACACAGTCACAATCAGAGTATTGTATTCAACTTTAAGAAGAAAAGAGAAGTTTTAATAGAGGGTGGGATAGCGTAGTTATGGCTATAAAGCCTTTTTAAAATTGTAGATTCTTCTTTCATTAAGAACATAGACTATTATCTGACTAATAGCAAGAAGAATATTAAATGCTGGCTGCAACTAAAAGCCCCACCAATTTCATAGCGGGGCTGTAAGATAGAATGTTTAAAGGGATTTTACTTCATCAAGATCCCCGCAAAAGCGGGATTTCTGAATAAATGACTGCGTCATTTAATCATCAACATCTTCTTTGTTTCAACAAATCCTTCCGCTTGTAGTTTATAGAAATAAATTCCACTTGATAAAGATGAAGCATTAAATGAAACTTCATAACTCCCTGCTGGCTTTTCTTCGTTTACCAGTGTTGCAACTTCATTGCCAAGAACGTCATACACTTTTAGGGTCACAATTTGAGATTGCTTCGCGTCACTCGCAATGACAGATGGGATTGTATATTTTATCTGAGTAGAAGGATTAAATGGATTAGGGTAGTTTTGCTCTAGAACAAATTCAGATGGGACGGTTTCTAAATTATCCAAACCGGTAATATTCAATTCATTATAGCTGATAGTTTCTGATTGATAAACTGTCATTGATCCCGTACTCTGGACGAAAACTACTACGTTTAAACTATCAGCATCCCACAAAGGATCGAGATCAATTGTTTGAGGTATATCCTTTGTCTCATTTAAGTTGATAGTAAATGATTGTCCATTTGGTGTTGGAAGCATTTTCCTCATAACATGCTTATGGTTCGAAACGCTGTTCCTTCCGTCGAAATAAATATCTTCAACAACAACAAAATGAATGACGAGATCGCTTTCAGTAATACTTCCTGTTCTTGTTAATTGAGCATTTATAAAAAATTTAGTTGTATTCCGCGAACCGCTAAGTGTAATTATTAAAGGACTTGAAACCGCAACCCGGTTATCCAGGCTTGCTGCCCAACCAGATGTGCTGCCCTGGTGAGTTCCATCGAACCAACCTTGAGGAGTAAATGAAACAGGATCATAATAATTGTCTCTCGCATCTGAACCTTCCATACTTTCCCAATAAAGCGGATCATCATTATAAGGATAAACCATGTGGTAATATATATAACGTATTTTATCTCCGTTCGGACCTGCCAGGTAATTATCAATAACGTTATGAGCAGCCGGGCATTGTGAGCAATGGGAGTTTGTAAAAACCTCAACTAAAACCTTTCTTTCTTCCTGGGCAATGAGAACCGATGTAAATAATATTATACCGGAGAGAGTTACACTTAAAAATTTCATATTCATCCTTTTATTTTTAATATCATTATAAGTATTGATAATAAATTAGGAAAGGGAAAAATTAAAAGTATCACAAAAGTATAACAAATAGTTAGGGGAATTACTTATGTGCTGAGGCTTAGTGTTTCTTTGTGAACTAAGTGCCTTAGTGGTGAGAAAGGGAGTTTTACCACTAAGACACTAAGAACACTCCCAAAGGGATGGCTATGCTATAAGTTTCACTCAGATGAGTTTATTTACCCATCTTATTTAAAATTTCTTCCATTTGATCCATTACTTTGTTCATCTTTTGCATTGTGAGAGTAACAGGTTCAGGAGACATCGGATCAATTCCTGCTTCTTTAATTAGTTCCGGAGCGTATTTTGAGCAGCCGCCTTTTAAGATTTTGTAGTAAGCGTCTACTGCAGGTTGTCCCATCTCAAGCATTTTCTCGACGAACGCAGTTCCGTATATAAGTGAAGTTGCATACTGGAACACGTAGTAGTTGTAAAAGAAGTGAGGGATATATGACCATTCATACTGAATGTAATCATCAACGACACAGTGCCCTGCATCGTGTCCGTAATACCTTTTAACAATGTTAAAATAAATTTCGCACAAACTCTCACCGGTAATAGGCTCGCTGGCTTCAACCTTTTTGTGTATCTCCCATTCAAATTCAGCAAATGATGTTTGGCGGAAGATTGTGGTTCGCAATAGTTCAAGATAACTACCAAGGATGTAAAGTTTTTCCTCATCACTTTTAGCGTTTTTGACCATATAATCGTTTAGTAGATTTTCATTCACGGTTGAAGCAATTTCAGCCACGAAAGTATTATAATCAGATTTTGCAAACGGCTGGGTTTTATTAGAGAAGTAGCTGTGCATGGTATGCCCAAGCTCGTGTGCAAGAGTGGAAACAGATTCAAAATCATCTGTCCAGTTCATCAATATGTAAGGATGGACATCATACGCATTACCTGATGAGTAAGCTCCGCTTCTTTTACCAACTGTTGGCATATAATCGATCCATCTATCATCGTAGGATTTTTGCAGAGTTGTAACGTATTCACTGCCTAATGGCTGCAGTGCAGAAAGAAGCACATTTTGTCCTTCTTCCACAGTAAAGCTCATATCCACTTTTTCTACTAGTGGAACATAAAGATCATAATAATGCAGTTCATCCAAACCAAGCATTCTTTTCTTCAGATCCAATGCACGATGAAGTGTGGGAAGATTTTTATTTACTTGCTCAATTAGCGTTGTGTATACAGAAACAGGAAGATTATCTGAATTTAATTCTGATTCTAAAACGGATGAATATTTTCTGTTTTTTGCATAGACCCAATTCTGTTTTACGTGTCCGCCAAGGTTTGCACCGAGCATATTTTTAAACGTCCCGTAATTACTGAAAAACTCCTCGAAAATCTTTGCCCTGTCTTCTCTGTTGGGAGCCGTGCGGTAGCGTGTGTAACCGGATGGTGTTAATTCAACCTCTTCTCCTGTTGAAAGAGTAAGTTTAACAAAAGGCATTTCTGCATTGTTAAAAATGCCGTAAACTTCACTCTGGTTACCTGCAACCAAACCAAAGCTTGCAAGTATTTTTTCTTCCGGTTCAGTTAAGGTGTGCTCACGCAGCCTTTGTATGTCATCAATGTACATATCATAATCTGCTAATCCAGGTTTTTCATTAAAGAACTGCTCAATTTTTTCTTTTGGAATTTGAAGAATTTCGGGTTCCATATAAGCCGTAACTTCTCCAAGCTTAGTCCCTATTGCTTGCATCTGCTGCAGCAAAGCCTGGTTTTCGGAGATTTTCAAATTTTCATTGCTAAGGTTGCTTGCATACACCCATGCCCGATAGAGAGTTTTTACAAGATTGTTTCCTGTATTAAGAGCATTGTAAAGAGAAGCGGAGCTGCTGCTAAGTGTTCCTTTAAAGTCTGCGAGTTTTTCAACCTCGGCATTGAGCATATCAACATCTGCCTGCCAGGCAGCTACCGATGGGTAAATATCAGAAAGGTTCCATTTGTATTTGTCTTCAACCTGGTCTCTTTCCAGAGGTTGTGCAACTGTTATGAAAGAAATGAGAAAGGTTAAGGAAATCGTTAGTATTAATCTGGATTTTTGCATAACTCCACCTGTTGTTTGTTAAGTTAATTTATTAATAGATATGTAAAATTACACAGATTTGGATTTATATACCCGAAAAAATGATGAAAGGCCAAATCTTTGCAAGTATTTAATCCTCAAAAGATTAAAACTTCTTATATTTATTAGTACATAAAATCCTTCTTTTTAAAAATCAATAAATCAGGTGAACCTAATGAAATATTTAATTTATTCTTTATTGATACTTTTTGTATCGTTTTTGGGGTGTGAAAAACAAACCGAACAATCGGAGGAAATGACAATGACTGAAAAAACGATTGCGAAATTTGTACCTACAGAACTTAAGTATGATTCAAGCACTCTCGATGAAAGAGAAAAAGTTGTAGTTGAGAAACTTTACCTTGCTTCCAAAATAATGGATGAGCTCTTTCTCGATCAGGTGTATTCAAAGAATTTTGAAATCAGAAAAAGCCTGCTGGAACAAGCTGCGACTGGTTCAGAGAAAGCGAAACTCGAGCTTGAATTATTTACGATTATGTTCGGACCTTTCGACAGACTTGATCATGATGCACCATTTATCGGGACGGAAAAGAAACCGCTCGGTGCAAATTTTTATCCTGAAGATATGACTAAAGAAGAATTTGAAAGCTGGATAAAAAATAATCCTGCTGATGAGAAAGCGTTTACTTCAGAGTTCACCGTAATCAGAAGAGAAAACGGAAAACTTGTTGCAATTCCTTACAGCGAATACTGGAAAGATAAATTGACCGAAGCATCAAAATTGCTGAAAGAAGCTGCTGAGTATGCTGATAATTCTTCTCTTAAAAAATATTTACTTTCAAGAGCCGATGCATTCTTAAGTAATGATTATTACCAGAGCGATATGGACTGGATGGATATGAAAGATCATAAGATTGAAATTGTAATTGGTCCGTATGAAGTTTATGAGGATGGAATGTTCAACTTTAAAGCTGCATTTGAAAGCTTTCTTACTATAGAAGATCCGGCAGAGAGTGCAAAGCTTGATGTCTTCAAAAAATATTTACGTGATATAGAAATCCATCTTCCCATTCCGGATGAGCATAAAAATTTTAACCGTGGCTCTGAATCTCCTCTCGCAGTTGTAAATGAAGTATTCACCGGTGGTGATACGAAAGCTGGTGTGCAGACTCTGGCGTTCAATTTGCCGAATGATGAGAGAGTGCGCCAGGCAAAAGGATCAAAAAAAGTGTTGTTAAAAAATGTTCAGGAAGCTAAGTATAAACAAATACTCATACCTATAGCCGAGCTTGTACTCGATCCCGGGCAGGTGAAGTATGTTACATTTGAGTCATTCTTCACCCACACACTTATGCATGAAATGTCACACGGTATTGGTCCCGGCTTCATAAAAGTTGATGGCAGAGACACAGAAGTTAAAAAAGAACTTAAAGAAACTTATTCAACTATGGAAGAATGCAAGGCCGATATACTTGGAATGTATAACAATATTTATATGATAGAGAAAGGTGTCTTCCCGGA
>JBATIA010000131.1:0-3718 GCA_049667415.1 Ignavibacteriaceae bacterium | reverse complement strand
CTACAGGACCACTTCATATAGCCGCTGCATTTGGCGTTTATATAATTGGTTTTTATCCTAAGATATTATCCTGTTCACAAAAGAGGTGGGGACCTTATACAAAAAACAAAACAATTTTCATCCCAACAATTGATTGTAGCAATTGTACCCGTGAACAGTGTGAAAAACTTAACTGTATGAATACTATTGATATTGGCAGAGTATTTGACGAAACTAGAAGAGTGTTGAAAATTTATTAATAATCCGGAGCTTTTTTAATGTATTCTCTTAAATGGATGTATGTTTTTCTGTTCATCTTGTTTGGTTGTTTGGTCATTGAACCGCAAACATTATTAACAAAAGAAGAATTCAGGATTTTAGAAAATAAAGCCTTTAAGGAAGGCGAAAAATTAACCTTTGATGTAGATTATGGTTTCATAACTGCAGGAATTGCTGTAATGGAAGTTCCAAGAATAAAAAGAATTTCAGGAAGGAATGCCTACCATGTTACTTTTGAAGTCAATACAGTATCCAGCTTTGATGTTCTTTACAAAGTCAGAGATCGTTATGAAACTTACATTGATGTAGAGGGATTGTTTCCATGGAGATTTGAGCAGCATATAAGAGAAGGTGGATACACAAGAGACTTCTCAGCATTTTTTGATCAACGAAAAGGCAAAGCAAAAACAAGCGAAGGTGAATATGATATTCCTTTGTATGTGAACGATATAGTTTCAGCATTTTATTTTGCACGTACTCTCGATTATTCAAAAATGAAAGTTAACGATCTTGTCAATCTTCAGAATTTTTATAAAAATAAAGTTTACAATCTGGATGTAAGATATTTAGGAAAGGAAACTATTGAAGTTCCTGCCGGTAAATTTGATTGTATTGTTGTTGAACCTCTTGTGCAGGAGGGTGGACTTTTCAAGCACGAGGGAACTATTGTTGTTTGGCTCACAGATGATGAACTGAAGATGCCGGTTAAGGTGAGAACAAAAGTTGTTATTGGGTATGTGGAGGCAAAACTCACTAACTTTGAAGGGCTAGCTGGCAAACTAAGTGCTAAACACTAAAAATTTTTTATAATTGCTGAAAAAGAGGAAGCACGAGCTTCCTCTTTTTTTATTAATCATTTTATAATTTGTTATCTTTGCTAAAACTATTCATTATTGATAATCTATATTCGAAGTGGAAGAATTTAACCAGAATCCAGATCAAAGAGAATCTGAACAACCGGAAGATAAGAGTAATATTCTTGAGCCATATTCTCCTTATCCCCTTATTTCACCAATAGCCGCTGCATTTCTAGGATTGATTGGTGGATTTATTCTTTACCAGTTTTTAGGTGGACTATTGACTCTCCTGATTTTCGGTTTTGATCTCGAGGCTGCACCGGTTAATGGTTTACGATTGATGACCATATTCGGACAAATACTTTTTATCATGCTGCCTGCACTTATTTTCAGTAAATGGATTTATGGTGATATCTCAAAAATTATTTCACTCAAATTACCCAACTGGAGAGAATTGTCTTTGTTTGTTCTTGGGATTATAATACTAACACCGCTTCTTCAAAGTTATCTATATATCCAAAACTATTTTGTTGAACAATTAGCTGCTTCGTCACAGTTCGTTAACTCAATTAAAACGTTGCTTGATTCACTTAATGAATTAATTGAAAAAACTTTTGGCAATCTTATTCGGGCTGATAATATTCCCGAAATGCTATTGGTAATAATTACAATTTCTATTGTACCAGCAATTACTGAAGAAGTTATGTTCAGAGGTTACATTCAACGGAGTTTCGAATTCAAAATAAAGCCATACTGGGCAGCCTTAATTACTGCTATTTTCTTTGCAGCCTATCATTTTAATCCATATGGAATTATACCGCTTGCCGTATTGGGATTTTATTTTGGATTCGCTGCTTACTCAAGCCAATCACTGGTAATTCCAATGATACTTCATTTTTTAAACAATTTTTTTGCAGTAATGCTCTTCTTTATTATTGGTGATGATGAATTAATTAACAGTGATATTTCCGATGCAGCATCCTTGAATATGAATGTTCAATATTTCTTTCTGATGCTATTTCTCTTTATTGGTTTAATATTTTTCATAAGACATTACTATAAAAAAAGTAAAATTGCGTAGGAGGTTTAAATGCCAGTTTGTCCAAATTGTAAATACGAGTACATAGAAGGAATAGTGATCTGCCCTGATTGTAATACACCTCTTGTCAATGCATCTGATTTAAAAAAGTATCCTGAACTTTCTGAGGAGGACTGGGTGCTTGTTTATACTTCTTTTAGTGAAATTGACGTTGATATGCTAAAAGAAAATCTAGAAAGTGCAGGTATCGCAGCATCAGTACTTTCACAAAAAGATTCAAGTTTTCCTGCACCGGGCGACCTTTCGGTGGTTAAATTGATGGTAAAAAAATCAGATGTTCAATCAGCACTTGAATTCATTCAGGAAGTGAAAACAAAAACACCCGATTCAGATGAAGATGCCGGTTAGTGAAAATTTAAAGCGAATAATTGTCTCGATAGTTGCAATCCCGGTTATTTTAGTTGTAACATATCTGGGAGGGTATTATTTCCTTGCACTAGTAGTTATTATCAGCCTTATGTCATTTTATGAATTCTCACTTATTGTCAGGAATAAAAATGCTTACGTAAATCTTTTAGTGGGTGAAATTATTATCCTCCTGTTCCTGCTCAATCAGTTTAAAACTTTTGTCGATACCAACACACTTATTCTCCTCTCTTCATTAACCCTATTAATGATAGAACTTTTTCGCAATAAAGGCTCAGCAATTCTCAACTTAGGTGTTACCTTTCTTGGAATATTCTACATTGGAATATTCTTAACAACACTAATTGCACTGCGGGAGTTTTATAACCATGTCGGCGCTGATTATATAAATGGTGCATATCTGGTTATTTCCATTTTTGCCTCTATCTGGATAGGAGATTCAGCTGCTTATTATGGTGGAACTGCTTTTGGAAAACATAAACTTTTTCCTCGTGTAAGCCCTAATAAAAGCTGGGAAGGAACAATTTTAGGATTTATTTTTTCTGTTGCTACAATGATATTAGCTAAATTTATAATACTCGATTTCTTAAGCATGTTAAATGTTTTAGCAATTGGAATTATAATCGGTATTGTTGGACAGATTGGTGATTTTGCTGAATCACTTCTTAAAAGAGATTCTACCGTTAAAGATTCTTCCTCTCTTATACCCGGCCACGGTGGATTTTTTGACAGATTTGATTCTCTGATTTTTAGTGCCCCCGTCATCTGGATGTACCTAAGCTATTTTGGTTGAGAATATTCTAATATATGAAGACAAGAGAAAAAGTAAGCGTTATAACTCTCGGCTGCTCTAAAAACACAGTTGATTCAGAGAGACTTCTCAGGCAATTACAGGCTAACAATCTTGATTTAAGACTGAATCCTTCTGAAGCCGATACAGTTATCATTAACACCTGTGGTTTTATTGAAGCCGCAAAGGAAGAATCGGTCAACACTATCTTAAATGCTGTATCAAATAAAAATTCAGGATTAACAAAAAGAGTTTTTGTCGCAGGATGTCTTTCAAAGCGCTATAAGGATGAGCTTCAAAAAGAAATCCCTGAAGTTGATTTATTTTTCGGAACCGAAGATTATGAACAGATTCTAAAGGAACTTGGCGGGGAATTAAAAAGAAATCTTTTAGGTGAAAGATTAGTCT
>JBATIA010000130.1:0-1555 GCA_049667415.1 Ignavibacteriaceae bacterium | reverse complement strand
TCTACTGTTCCACCAGCAGTTGTGTAATATGTCTCCGACGAGTCTTTTTTAACTTTAATAATTCCAATCTCAAACGAGCTAATTAACGGTGCGTGATCCTTTAAAATCTGAAAACCGCCAATTGTTCCTGGGACGGTAATCACATCAACCTGGTCTTTAAAGATTGGTTTTTCCGGAGTAATTATTTCAAGATTTAATTCTGACATTCTATTTCATCTTCTTTGCTTTTTCAACCGCTTCTTCTATCGATCCAACATAAAGAAAAGCACCTTCTGGTAAATCATCATATTTTCCATCAATAATTCCTTTGAAACTACGAATAGTATCTTCCAGCTTAACATATTTACCCGCTGTTCCGGTAAATGCCTCAGCAACGTGGAAAGGCTGACTTAAAAATCTTTGAATCCTTCTTGCACGTCTGACGATGGTTTTATCCTCATCTGAAAGTTCATCCATACCAAGAATGTTAATGATGTCCTGAAGATCTTTATAATGCTGAAGAATCTCTTTACAATTTTTTGCTACATCGTAGTGTTCCTGTCCTAAAATTCCCGGCTCTAAAATTCTAGAAGTTGAATCAAGAGGATCAACAGCAGGATAGATACCTAATTCAGATATTTGTCTGCTTAAAACTGTTGTTGCATCAAGGTGTGCAAAAACTGCAGCGGGGGCTGGATCAGTTAAATCATCTGCCGGAACGTAAATGGCCTGTACAGAAGTAATCGAACCCTTATCGGTGGAAGTAATTCTCTCCTGAAGTGCTGCCATCTCAGTGGCAAGATTCGGCTGATAACCAACGGCTGAAGGCATTCTTCCTAAAAGTGCACTCACCTCAGAACCTGCCTGAGTAAATCTGAATATATTGTCAATAAAAAGAAGAATGTCTCTTTCTTCTTCATCACGGAAATATTCAGCAACAGTTAATGCCGTTAGACCAACTCTTAGTCTCGCACCCGGCGGTTCGTTCATCTGGCCAAATACAAGAGCTGTTTTTTCCAGCACGCCTGATTCTTTCATTTCTAACCAGAGATCATTTCCTTCGCGTGTTCTTTCACCAACTCCTGAGAAAACTGAATATCCACCATGCTGAGATGCGATGTTGTGGATTAGTTCCTGGATAATAACTGTTTTACCAACACCTGCACCACCGAACAAACCGGTTTTACCACCTTTCGTATAGGGTTCAATTAAATCAATAACCTTAATTCCGGTTTCAAACATATCGGTGTTCGTGGAAAGATTTCTGAAAAGTGGTGCGGGTCTGTGGATAGGATATTTCTGTTTTGTTTTTAATTCACCCAAACCGTCAATCGCCTTACCTATAACATTTATCAATCTTCCCAGAGTTTCCGGGCCAACCGGAATTGATATTGGTTCTTTAGTATCAATAGCTTCCATTCCTCTAACCAATCCATCTGTAGAATCCATTGCAACTGCTCTGACTCTATCTTCTCCTAAATGCTGTTGCACTTCAGCAACTAAATCATCTTTTACACCTTCAGTTGTAGTGCGGGGAATTCTGATTGCATGATATATTTCCGGGAGGTGACCTTCT
>JBATIA010000129.1:0-4358 GCA_049667415.1 Ignavibacteriaceae bacterium | reverse complement strand
AGTTAAAAGAGTACGAAGATAAGATCCTTAATGCCGAAGAGAAGATTTACGAACTCGAAGCAGAGCTTTTTGATGAAGTAAGAAAATTTGTTGCGGCTGAAGCTGTTGCAGTTCAGAGTAATGCACGAATGATTGCTTTGATTGATTGTTTAATCTCTTTCGCTGAATGTGCAGAAGCCTACAAATACTCAAAGCCTGTTGTTCACGATGGAGCAGAACTTGAAATAATTGAAGGACGACATCCTGTAGTTGAACAGATACTTCCACCCGGAGAAAAGTTTAAACCAAACGATTGCGTAATTGATAATAAGAATGATCAGATAATCCTACTTACCGGTCCAAATATGGCTGGCAAATCTGTTTATCTTCGCCAAGTGGGTTTGCTGGCTCTTATGGCGCAAATTGGTTCTTTCGTTCCTGCAAAGAGTGCGAAAATTGGATTGGTTGATAGAATTTTCACTCGTGTTGGTGCAAGTGATAATATTACTTCAGGTGAAAGTACATTCTTAGTTGAGATGCAAGAGGCAGCGAACATTCTTAACAATGCTTCATCAAAAAGTCTTATTCTTCTGGATGAAATTGGAAGGGGAACAAGCACGTTTGACGGTATTTCAATTGCCTGGGCGATCACAGAATATCTTCACGATAATAATGATGTTGCAGCAAAAACACTATTCGCTACTCACTATCACGAGCTGAACGAGATGGCTGACCTTTTCCCCAAAATAAAAAATTATAAGGTCGAAGTCCGTGAGTACGATGACAAAGTAATATTCCTTCACAAAGTGAATCCGGGAAGAGCAGATCACAGTTATGGAATACAGGTTGCGCAGATGGCTGGGCTTCCTGCATTCGTAACGAATCGTGCAAAAGAGATATTAAGAAATCTTGAAAGCAAAGAATTAACTCCTTATGAATTAAAGAAAGAAAAACTGAGAAAGATGCAAATCCCTGAGAACCAGATGAGCATTTTTGAATTCCAGGATGATAAGCTGAGAGGAGAGTTGACTGATCTTGAGATAGAAAAACTCACTCCGCTGGAAGCGTTAAACAAATTAAATGAACTTAAAAAGAAAGTAAAAAGTAACGATGGCAAAAATGAATAAATTTTTTACTCAAATTTTCTTTTCAATCTTCATCCTGATAGTAGGATTCGCAAATTTTTCATGCGATAAAAAGAATCCTGAAACAAAAGAAGTGAATGAGTATTCGCAGTCGATCTTAAGAGAGAGAGCAGAAAAGGATTCCTCTATGCAGTTTGATACATTTTCTCCTTTTCACAGGGACACTTCAATTTCATTTAAACCATTGAATTATTACGAACCAAACCCTGAATTTGTGTTTAAGTCTAAACTTCTCTATAAAGAAATACTCGATACTGTAATTGTGATTGGTTACGTTGAGCTTAATAAAGATGGTAAAACATATCCTGTTAAAATTTATAAAGCTTTTAGCCGGACTGGAGAAGTGTACTACAGCATCTGGTTTACAGATAAAACAACCGGAAAAGATACATACGGAGTTGGAAGATATCTTGATTTCGAGTTTAATCCCGATCCCGACTTTATCTACACACTAGATTTTAATAAAGCCTATAATCCCTACTGCGCATACACTAAAATGTACACCTGTCCAATTCCGCGTGAAGAGGATTATATCGATATGTCAATTGAGGCTGGAGAGAAAAATTTTCATTAGAATATTAGAGTGGAAGAAAAATTTTTCCGATCACCTTTATAGGCATTATAATTTGAATTTATCCTGAATAAAAAATCCTCTATTTTCACCTCTCAAAATAGAAAGAATAAAACCCAAGAATGAACAAGTATTTTTTAAGAATTTTATTATTTGGAGCAGTACTCCTCTGTTTATCCGCAACTGGAAATTCTCAAGATGTCCAGGGAACAAAGGTGGTAAAGACGTATTACCCTAATGGAATTCTAAAGACTGAAGGTCAATACTGGTATGACAAGCTCGATGGATTCTACAAGGAATATTATCCTAACGGAAAACTCTGGAAAGACTGGAAATTTAGTTATGGGAAAGAAAATGGTATGTCTACCTGGTATTTTGAAGACGGGAAAATAAGTATTGAATGGAATTATAAAGACGGAATTAAAGAGGGTATTTCAAACTGGTATTACGAGAGCGGTGAACTCTGGGCTGAACAGAAGTACGAAAACGGAGTTCTTCAGGGCATAACTCATACATATTACAAAACCGGGGAACTTCAGGGTGAGTGGAGATATATTGATGGGTTCCTGCAGGGAATTTCGAGAACTTATTATAAGACAGGTGAGGTAGAAGTAGAGAGAACTTTTGTAGATGGAAAACAGAACGGAAAAATCTATATCTATCACGAAAATAAAATGGTTGCTGTAGAAGCTAATTTTATTAACGAAAAGATTGAAGGTACAGTAAAACTGTACGATATGGCTGGCAGTCTGAGAGTTAAGGATGAATATTTAAATGACGAGCTTCTAAATCGAGAACGATATGATTTTGAAGGGAAATTTGAGTCGAAGGAGGAAATGTTAAAAAATTATACTGATGGTGGTTCACTGCTTAATGAGACTTTCGTAAAAGATGGAGTTAAACAGGAACTCGCAAAAACTTATTACGACTCCGGCTTTTTAAAGGAAGAAATCCCCTATGACAATGGTGTTATTAATGGAATTTATATTACATACTATGAAAACGGTATTATTCAATCGGCAGTTGATTATTTAAATGGTGAAAGAAAAGGGATGGTAAAAGAATATTATCCCGATGGTCATCTTAAGATGGAAACTGTGATTAAGGATGGAAAGAAGAATGGATTGGTAGTCAATTACTATGAAGATGGTTCACTCAAGTCTGTGGGCAATTACATCAACGATGTTTTGGACGGCGACTACAAAGATTATTATAAAAACGGGTTGCTTAAATTTGAAGTATCCTACAAGATGGGTGAGATTACCGGAAAGAAAAACACTTATTACGAAAACGGTGCATTCCAGAAGGTTGAAAATTATTACAACGGTAAACTTGATTCCTGGGTACGTATATTTTATCGAAACGGTTTTATTCAAAGGGAGGAGTATTATAAAGATGGACAGCTTTTACGCAGTAAAGACTTTAACGAAGATGGATACCTGGTTTCCACCTCCGGGTACTAGTCTCATCGACTCATAATCGAAACGTCGCTTCATCCCCAGCAAATAAATTTTACTACTGCCATTAATTCTTTAATTTTAAATTAAAGAAACAGGATAATATATGAGCAGAAAATTTACAATCGGGTTGATCCAATTAGGATTCAGCAAGGACACTTCTGAAAATTTGAAGAAAGCTGTTAACTGGATTGAAAAAGCAGCTAAATCGGGTGCACAGGTTATTTGTCTGCCTGAGCTATTCAGATCTCAATACTTCTGCCAGACCGAAGATATAAATAATTTTAATCTTGCTGAGACTATTCCCGGACCTGCTACTGAGGCAATTTCAGAAGTTGCAAAAAAAAATAAAGTAAGTGTTGTAGTTCCTTTGTTTGAAAAAAGAACGTCAGGTGTATACCATAATAGTCTGGTAGTAATTAACAGCGATGGAAAAATTCTTGGCACGTACAGGAAAATGCACATTCCAGATGATCCCGGTTTTTATGAAAAATATTATTTCTCTCCCGGTGATCTTGGTTACAAAAACTTTAAAACATCATTTGGAAAAATCGGTACTCTGATTTGCTGGGACCAATGGTATCCTGAAGCTGCAAGATTAACTGCTCTTCAGGGAGCTGCTGTTTTATTTTATCCTACAGCAATTGGCTGGCATCCTTACGAAAAAGAAAAACACGGCAGAGCGCAATATGAATCATGGCTTACTGTACAAAGAGGTCACGCAATTGCAAACGGAGTTTATGTTGCTGCAGTCAATAGGATTGGTTTAGAAAAAGTAAATGAAAGCTCCCCTGGAATTGAGTTTTGGGGGCAATCATTTGTCTGCGATCCACAGGGAATGATAATTGCACAAGCTTCTTCTGATAAGGAAGAAATTCTGCTAGCAGAAATTGATATTGATAGGATTGAGTACATAAGACATAACTGGCCTTTCCTGCGTGACAGAAGGATTGATTCTTATCAGGATATTACTAAGCGATTTATAGAATAAAACTTTACCACTAAGACACTTAGTCCACTAAGAAACACTTAGTGAAACTGAGTGCTCTTAGTGTCTCAGTGGTGAAAAATGAATTACAGATTTAAACTTTCGCCTGAATGGGCAACACACGAAGCCACCTGGATTTGCTGGCCATACAACAAATCTGATTGGCCAGGAAAATTCTCTCCAATACCTTACGTTTACGCTGAGATTGTAAAATATAT
>JBATIA010000128.1:0-1920 GCA_049667415.1 Ignavibacteriaceae bacterium | reverse complement strand
ATTGAACATGATTCACATCTGCCTATACTTCACTCAATGAGTGAAATAGCAGGACCACTTGCTATCCAGGTTGCTGAAAGATATCTTGAAAGTTATTCAAAGGGTGGTAGGGGAATTTTACTTGGTGGAATTACCGGGGTTGCGCCAGCAGCTGTTGTAATATTAGGAGCCGGTGTTGTAGGAATTACTGCCGCCAGAGCGGCTCTGGGAAGAGGTGCACAGGTGATTGTGATTGACAAGGATTTATCCCGTTTAAGACTATTGGAAAAAGAGTTTCATAGGGGGATTACTACTGTGATGGCTAATCCATATACCATCTCTCGCGGTGTGAAATTTGCGGACGTATTAATTGGAGCTGTATTAATTAAAGGTGAAAAAGCACCGCATCTGGTAACTGAAGAGATGGTTAAAGAAATGAAAAAAGGTGCTGTTATTGTTGATGTATCAATAGATCAGGGTGGATGTGTAGAAACCAGTAGGGTTACGACTATATCGGATCCTGTATACACGGTTCACAACGTCATTCACTATTGTGTGCCTAATATGCCAGCATTAGTCGCACGCACAGCTAGTTACGGTTTGAATAATGCGGTTCTGGATTATCTTCACGATGTTGCCGATAACGGATTAACACCTGCTTTAATGGGAGATGAAGGACTGTCAAAAGGTGTTTGTACTTACAATGGTTACTGTACAAATGAATCGATTGCAGCTTCATTTGAAATAGATTATAAAAAGCTTCATATATTTTCTACAAATTAGAAGGAATTGACAAAATTTTCTTTGTTATTCCAGAGTAAAAGACAAGTTAAACATTATGCTGACTACAGATGAAATAAGAAAAAAGAACTTACCTGCGAACTTATATAATATCTACAGTAAGAAATTGACTTCTGCTGATGAGGCAGTTAAGATAATTAAATCAGGTGATAACATTGTAATTCAACCTGGCTGTGCTGTTCCGCGTGAGTTGGTTAGAGCTATGGTAAGAAGAAAAGATGATCTGGAAAATGTTACTATTTATCACATCTTAATTGTTGGTGATCTACCTTATGTTAATCCGGGAATGGAGAAACACTTTAAGCATAAAGCTTTTTTTACTGGTGCAAATGTAAGGAAAGCTGTGCACGAGGGTAGGGCTGAGTTTATTCCAATTTTTCTTTCTGAACTTCCACTCCTTTTCAAAAAAAATATAATTCCGGTTGATGTTGCTTTGCTAAATGTATCACTACCTGATGAGCATGGTTTCTGCAGCTATGGCGTAGATGTAGGTACTATAAAGACTGCTGCAGAAAAGGCAACCACAATTATTGCTCAGATCAACAGCGAAATGCCGCGTTCGCTGGGAGACAGTTTCATCCATATTAATAAAATCCATCACATTGTTGAACATACAGAAGCAATACAAGAACTGCCACAGGTAGATCCGAATGCAAGCGAGGAAATGCTAAAGATTTATGATACGATTGGAAAAAATGTTGCGGACCTTATTGAAGATGGATCAACTCTGCAAATGGGAATTGGTGCAATACCGGATTCAGTAATGAGGTATTTGCGGGACAGAAAAAATCTGGGAATTCATACTGAAATGTTTTCTGATGGAATTATTAACCTTGTTGAAGAAGGCATAATTAATGGAGAGGAAAAAACAATTCATCCCGGGAAAATTATAGTAGGGTTCGTTTTAGGGACAAGGCGACTTTTTGATTTTATAAATAACAACCCTGTTATTGAATTTCATCCGCAGGAATATGTGAATGACCCGTTTGTAATTGCACAGAACAAAAAAATGGTTGCAATAAATTCTGCAATTGAAATAGATATAACAGGACAGGTTTGTGCTGATTCAATCGGCACAAGAATTTTCAGTGGAATTGGTGGACAAGTTGATTTTATCAGGGGCGCTGCTCATTCCGAAGG
>JBATIA010000127.1:0-10548 GCA_049667415.1 Ignavibacteriaceae bacterium | reverse complement strand
GGAGCTTATAGCCTCTGAGAATTTTGTTAGCCCGGCTGTTTTGGAAGCTGCTGGTTCTCCGCTTACCAATAAATACGCCGAAGGTTATCCTGGTAAACGATATTACGGAGGTTGCGAGTTCGTTGATATGGCAGAAGATCTTGCCCGTGAAAGGTTAAAAAAAATATTTAACGCAGAATATGCAAATGTTCAGCCGCATAGTGGCTCTCAGGCGAATATGGCTGTGCTAATGACGCTTATGCAGCCTGGTGATAAGTTTATCGGATTGAGTCTTGCACATGGTGGTCACCTAACTCATGGTTCCCCTGTTAATTTTTCTGGCAAGCTGTATCAGGCAGTAGGATATGAATTAAATAAAGATACCAGATTGCTCGATTACAATTTAATTGAAGATTTGGCAAAAAAAGAAAAACCAAAAGTTATTATTGCCGGGGCAAGTGCATATTCAAGAGAATGGGATTACAAAAAGTTAAGAGAAATTGCAGATGCAATTGGTGCTTTTCTGATGTGCGATATGGCACATCCTGCAGGATTGATTGCAAAAGGTCTTCTCAACAATCCACTTCCATATTGTGATGTTGTTACTTCCACTACTCATAAAACACTTCGCGGTCCAAGAGGTGGAATAATTTTAATGGGAAAGGATAGAGAGAATCCTTTCGGATTAAAAACTCCAAAGGGTGATAGAATAAAAATGATGTCGGAACTTTTTGACAGCTCTGTTATGCCCGGAATTCAGGGTGGACCACTAATGCACATAATAATGGCAAAAGCGGTTGCATTTGCAGAAGTACTGAACGACAATTTTAAAGTGTACTCACAACAAGTGATTAAGAATGCACAAACGATGGCGGATGAATTAATGAAATTTGGTTTTGATGTTGTTTCAGGAGGAACGGATAATCATCTTATGTTAATTGATCTTTCAAACAAAAATATATCCGGTAAGAAAGCTGAAAATGCTCTGGAGAAAGCCGGGATTACAGTAAATAAAAATATGGTTCCCTTCGATACTAAAAGTCCATTTGTAACCAGCGGAATTAGAATAGGAACACCGGCAGTAACTACACGTGGAATGAAAGAAAATGAAATGCGGAAAATTGCAGAAATTATTAATACCGCAGTTGAAAATGCCGAAGATGACTCTAAGCTTGAAAGTTTGATGCAAGACGTTAGGCAATTATGTTCCGGTTTCCCTCTTTACAAAGAATTAATTTAGTGGTGAGTTAAAGAATTTGGCCGTTGACGAGACAATTCTGAATAGTGGGGACACACAGGATGACAGTGATGTTGAAATGTCCTTCCTGGATCATATTGAAGAACTCCGCTGGCGAATAATTTACGCACTCATAGGTATTCTTGCTTTTACAATTGTTGCCTGGATTTTTATTGATCCCTTAGTTGAAATTGTATTATTAAAACCTGCAAGAGATGCCAATGCCTCACTTCAGAACCTAAGACCATTTGGACAACTTTTTCTTTATGTTCAGGTTGCAATAATTGTAGGAATTGTCGCAAGCCTTCCGAATATTTTTTACCAGCTATGGAAGTTTATTGCACCGGCCTTAAAGAAACGTGAACGCAAATATATTCTCTGGATAGTTTTCTTTTCAACATTTTGTTTCCTTTCAGGGATTGCATTTGCGTACTTTATTATGCTTCCGTTAGCTATGAAGTTTGCTGCTCAATTTGGCTCGGAAGCAATAAAGAATGAATTCTCAATAGAAGAATACATGTCTATAATAATCAGCGTAATGCTGGCAGCAGGTGTTGTATTTGAGCTACCAATGGTTTCATTTTTCCTGTCAAAACTTGGAATCTTAACTCCAAAGTTTATGCGTAAATATAGAAGACATGCAATTGTTATCATTCTGGTTCTTGCTGCAATTTTAACTCCCGGCGCCGATCCTGTTTCGCAGGTAATTCTTGCGGTTCCATTGGTTCTCTTATACGAAATAAGTATTTTTATATCAAAAATATCTTCAAAGAAAAGTGCTTAAAAGTCAGCTTTCCGAAATAAGCAAGCCTATAAAGAATGAACTGGAAACCTTCAATCAGTTTTTTAGAGAATCTCTGAAATCGAAGGTAGGACTTGTTGATCTCGTTACCCGTTATATAATCCGGCAAAAAGGAAAAAAGATAAGACCATTGCTCGTATTACTTTCAGCAAAAGTCTGTGGAGGAATAAACGAACGAAGCTATCGTGGTGCTGTACTGGTTGAACTTCTTCACACGGCAACACTTGTTCATGATGATGTAGTTGATAACGCTGATAAACGACGAGGACTCTGGTCTATCAATAAAGTCTTCAAAAATAAAATTGCTGTACTAATGGGAGATTATCTTTTATCTAAAGGATTGCTGATTGCTATGGAAGGAAAGGACTACGATTTTTTGGAAGTGATTACAAATACAGTAAAACAAATGTCAGAAGGTGAATTGCTTCAGATACAAAAAACTCGTAAGCTGGATATAGATGAAGAGACCTATTTCAAAGTAATTTCTGATAAAACAGCTTCATTAATTGAAACTTGTTGCACTATTGGAGCAATGAGCGCATCTTCTGACAAAGCTTATATTTCGGCAATGAAAGATTTTGGTAAGAATCTTGGAATATCTTTTCAGATACGTGATGACATATTGGATTATGACGGTAAATTATCCGTAACCGGAAAAAGGGCTGGTGGAGATATTAAAGAAAAGAAAATTACCCTTCCATTAATTTATTCACTCAACCAGGTATCACCTGGTAAAGCTGCGGAGATAAGAAAAATTATTAAGAACGGAAAGGACAAACCTGAAGTAGACACTGTAATTGAATTTGTCAGAAATAATAATGGAATTGATTACGCAATCGGTAAATCCAGAACTTACTCGCAATATGCAAAAGAAGCCCTCACTAAACTTCCCGATTCACAAAGCAAGCTTGCCCTGGAAGCGCTTGTTGATTTTGTGATTGATAGGAAAAATTAAACTATTTTTACTTAGGTCTAGTCCTTACTTAATGTGTTCCTTAAAATTAAAACCCTTTAATGGTTCTCTCAATGTGAGAACAGGGCAGGGAGCTTTTCTAACAACTTTCTCCGCAGTACTTCCAAAAAGAATGTGTTCCATCCCGGTACGCCCATGTGTGGCGATAATTATGAGATCAACATCAAGGTCGCTTGCTGTTTCTATAATTTCCAGGAAAGGTTTACCGGTTTTAATAATTGTTTTAACCTCAACACCAGTGGGTATATCTTCTTTAGCAAGCTTTTCGAGTTCCTGTTTAGCTCTCTCATCCCATTCAGCATTGACTGAAGGGATTGCTATTTGCCCCATACTGAAATCCGGTGGATAAATAACCGGCTCAACTACGTAAATGAGTATCATCTCGGCTTTACAATTTTTACAAAAGTTTACAGCATATTTCAGAGCACCTTTAGAGTAGTCTGAAAAATCAATGGGGACAAGTATTTTTTTTATGTCAAGTTCCATCCTGCACCTCCCTTAATTTTTATGTTCTGTACGGATTTTAAAATAGTCTTCATTTAGAGTTCTCAACCTTACTGCAGTAATTTCGGCAATTCCCTGCAATATTTTAATTCCTTTTCTGGGGTACTTCTCAATATATTCATCCAGGTCAGGTTTGAAAATTACTGATAACCTGGTATCGTTTTTTGCAACTGCAGAAGCAGATCTTTTTTCGCCATCTATCAATGCAAGTTCGCCAAAAAAGTCACCTTTATGAATCGCTGCGAGAGTGAGTTTATCACCTTTTTCATTTTCACGTATTATCTCAACTTCACCTTCTCTTAAAATGTAAAGACCGATTCCAGGATCTCCCTGATAGAAAATATATTCACCGGCAAGATAATTTCGACTATGAAATATGCTTATAAAAGTTGAAAAATCTCTTTTGGTCAATGATGTGAAAATCGGAATTGACCGCAGGGTCTTTACTAGATCATCTGATTCAGTTGGTGGATTAAATATATTTGCCCAAAAGCTGCTGTGTATTGTTTTTTTCTTTTCTTCTGCCATTTGATCCTCGATCAGTTATTAAAAATTCCCGATTCGGCTACACGCCAGAGTTTCTGGCAGGGAAAACGATTTTCATACAATGCTCTTCCGATTATTACAGAGTCTACACCAATTGGTATAAGTTTTTGAATATCCATCAGTTCATCTTTATTTCTAATACCACCTGCGTGAGTAACACGTGCACCTGTAATCTCGGCAATTTCTTTTGAAAGTTTAATATTCGGTCCAACCATCGTACCATTCCTCGTTATATCGCAAACCACAAATCTTGAAATTCCTATTTCGACCATATCTTTGGCAAAATCTTTATAAAGAATACCTGTTCTTACTCTTCGACCTTTTATCATCAATTCATCATTAAGTATATCCAGAGACACGGCGATTTTGGAAGGACCAAATTTTCCGAATACCCTTTTAAATTCAGTTCGATTTTCAACTGCTAATGTATTAATTATAAGTCTGCAAATCCCTGTTTGCATTAACTGTTCAGCATCAATCAGGTTCCGTATGCCGCCTGCAAATTCAACGGGGATAACCACTGATGAGCACATCTCTTCAACGATCTTAAGATTTCTCTTTGAAAGGTCGTGTGCTGCATCAAAGTCTACCACGTGAATCATCTTTGCATTTTCTGCCCTCCAGATTTTCGCCATTTCAACCGGATCATCTCCATATTCATAACAATCCAGTTCGGGAATGCCCTGTACTGAGCGAACACACTTTCCATTCTTTAAATCAATAGATGGTATTACTAAAAGTTTTTGCTGCATCATTGCCTATACTTTTCCGTTTACTTTAATTACATGTCTTCCAATTATCATTTTTTGAATTTCTGTTGTGCCTTCAAAAATTCTTAAAATTCTTGCATCACGATAATATCTTTCCATAGGAAGTTCACGGGAAAAACCCATGCCTCCGTGAACTTGAAGAGCTTTGTCAGCCACTTCTGTCATTGCCTCCGATGCATATAATTTTACCATAGCTGCATCTACAGAAATATCTTTGCCTTGATCATAATCAAATGCACAACGATAAACAATACTTTCCAAAGGATAAATTTTTGAAGCCATTTCTGCCAGCATAAACTGTACTGCCTGGAACTTTGCTATCGGCTCACCGAATTGTTTTCTTTGTTTTGCATATACAGTCGATAATTCTACCAATTCACGTGATGCACCAAGACAACAAGCTCCTATTGTTAATCTTCCTCCGTCCAAAGTTTTCATTGCAATAATGAATCCACGGCCTTCTCTTCCAATAATATTTTCATCGGGTACTTCAACATTCTCAAATGTAATGGAATTTGTTGTACTACCTTTTATTCCCAATTTTTTTTCCGGTGGACCTATTATTACCCCGGGACTATCGGCATCTACCACAAATCCGGTAATTCCTTTTTCTGTTCTTGCAAAAACAGAAATTAAATTTGCAATTCCCGCATTAGTAATCCATACCTTGTTTCCATTCAATATCCACTTATTACTTATTTTCTTTGCTTCAGTTTTAAGATTGAATGTATCGGAACCGGCTTCTGGTTCTGTTAGAGCGAAAGATGCTATCATTTCACCGGAACAAAGTCTTGGTAAATATTTTTTCTTTAATTCCTCAGATCCGCCGACAAATATAGCATTTGTACCTATTGACTGATGAGCCCCGATCATGGTAGCGGTTGAAGAACATCCTCTGGATATTTCTTCCATCATAATACAGTATCCTAATTTGCCAAGTCCGCTGCCTCCAAATTCTTCTGGAAACATAGTACCAAAAAAACCAACTTCAGCAATTTTTTTTATAAGCTCGGTTGGTATTCTCTCCTCCTCATCAATTTTTTGAGCAAGAGGTTTAATTTCATTTTTCGTAAAATCACTGGCTAACTCCCGTAGCATCTTAAGGTCTTCAGAAAAGGTAAAATTCATACAATTATAAATATTGGAATGATAAATAATCTTTTTGAAATCAACCGAAAGTTAAAAAACGGCATTTTTACATCAAAAACAATAAATACGAATAAAAATTTAATTTTTCTTCAAAATATTGACTTTTCTAACGATATTAGCCATATTTGCTTCGGATGAAGAAAGATTTTGTGCTCATTACTAAGAAAAGTGAAAAAATAAAGATCACTACTTACGGCTATGATAATAAAAATTCTGCACCATGCCTAATTTTTGTTCACGGATTCAAAGGATTTAAAGACTGGGGCTTCTGGCCTTACATAGCTAATTATTTTGCTGATAAAGGTTATTTCGTTATTACATTCAATTTTTCACATAATGGTATAGGTGAAAATCTGACAGAGTTTACAGAACTTGATAAATTCGCCGTAAATACATTTTCTTTGGAGTACGAAGAATTAAATGAAATAATTGATGCTTATTTGAACAATTTTTTTGGAGGAAGAAGCAATTCGCCAATTGGTGTAGTTGGTCATAGTAGAGGCGGGGGAGAATCGCTTCTGGTTTCTTCAGGTAGAAATGAGATTGGCGCAGTTGCACTTTGGGCTTCAATATCAAATTTAAACCGATATAGTTCAAGACAGATAAAAGAATGGCGAAAAAAGGGTGTATTTGAAGTCTTAAATACACGAACGAATCAAATAATGAAATTAAATGTATCCTTACTTGAAGATCTTGAAAAAAATAAAGATAGTTTATTAAATCTTAAAAATGCTACTAAAAATTTGAATAAACCTCTTTTGATATTACATGGTGAACAAGATTTAGCGGTTCCGGTAAAGGAAGCTGAGCAAATCTACAATTGGTCAAATAAGGAATTAACGGAATTTTACAAAATAAAAGCCACTGGACATACTTTTGATATTGTGCATCCTTTTGCAGGAAGCAATCCAAAATTAGATATCGTCTTAGAAAAGACAATGAAATTTTTTAACAAAAACTTAAACTGAGGGAAATATGAACACAAATTCAAAAAGTTTGAATCTGTCAACTCTGATAAGTGCAGTGAAAGAATCAGAGCTCTTTTGGGTGATTTCGTTTTCTATTATTACTGCAATTTCCGCACAAGTATCAATTCCAATAAAACCTGTTCCATTTACTCTACAAACCACAATTGTACTTTTAGCCGGAGCTTTTCTAGGAGCGAAAAACGGTGCCTATAGCCAGGTAGTATATATTTTGCTTGGCGTAATTGGGTTACCGGTCTTTGCCCAAACCGCTGACGGAACAATGGGAATTGCCAGATTAATTGGACCTACAGGCGGATATTTATTAGCATTCCCCCTAGCTGCATATATGGTAGGCTATTTAACCGAAAAGAATCAAAAATATTTTAACGTTATCGTTTCAATGTTTGCAGCCGAACTTGTTGTGATTGCTTTCGGAACACTTTATTTGTATGCAGCTTATCTTCATAATTTTGTTGACGCTGTTAAAGCTGGTGCTGCGATATTCACAGTCTGGATGGCAGTTAAAGTATTTGCTGCGGCTACAATTTATTTTGGCGTTGCCAAGAAACAATCAAAACTGCCGAAGTAATCTTTAACACGATATCTGACATAACCTGATGACAATTAAAAATTACATTTTCATTTTAGTATTTCTTTCTGCTTTCGGATTTCTTTCCTGGAGCTTAAGAAATCTTTTGCTTTATATGAAAGTTGCAAAAAAGAAAGATGATAGATTTGGAGATATCAGTAGAAGAATTGGAAATGTAATTAAGATTGCATTCGGGCAATCCAAGCTTTTAAGAGATCCATTTGCTGGCATTGTGCACTTCCTGATCTTTTGGGGATTTATGCTTTTCCTTTTCGCAGTTATTGAAGCGATTATTCAGGGATTTTATTCACCCTTTACCCTGGAGTTCTTAGGTCCTATATATTCTCTTATAACTTTAGCTCAGGATGTTTTTGGAGTGCTGGTAATTATAGCAGTTTTTGTTGCGTTGGCAAGAAGATATGTATTAAATATTCCAAGGCTTCAGGTAGATAAATCTGCATCCTTAGATGCGACATTAATTCTTACATTAATACTAATCGTGGTTATATCAATGTTCTTTCAGAATATGGCTATGATTGCTAAAAATGGTTTTGCTCTACATAATTACGAAGTTCGACCCATCTCTGCTTTTTTTGCGCCAATATTTTTTAATAATCCTTCTCCCGGAGCTGGTGTAACATATGAAATTTCGTGGTGGGTACATATCCTAACCATATTTGGATTTATGAATTTCCTGCCTTACTCGAAGCATTTACATGTATTCACATCGATTCCAAATACATACTTTGCTAATCTTGAACCAATAAGAAATACACTGAAACTGCTCAATCTTGAAGATGAAAATGCCGAATCATTTGGTGCAGCAGATATTGAACATCTTTCATGGAAGCAAATTTTAGATGGATATTCCTGTACTGAGTGTGGCAGATGCACTGATGCCTGTCCAGCGCACACAGTTGGTAAATCACTTTCGCCAAGAGAAATTATTGTTAACGTAAGACAAAGAACAAAAGACAAAGCGCCATTATTAGCGAAAGGAATCACAGAAGGTGAACAATTTCAGAAAACTCTTGTTCATGATTATATAAGCGATAAAGAACTCTGGCAGTGCACAACATGTATGGCTTGTGTTCAGGAATGTCCGGTGATGATCGAGCATTTAGATAGTATTGTTGATATGAGAAGAAACCTGGTTTTAACTGAATCACAGTTTCCATCCGGACTTAACAATGTATTTAAAAGTCTCGAAACAAACTTTACTCCCTGGGCATTTAACGCAGCAGATAGAGCTGAATGGGCTGAAGGACTTGGAATTAAGACTATGGCGGAAGATTCTAAATGTGAGTACTTATTCTGGGTAGGTTGTGCTGGTTCTTTTGATGACCGGTACAAAAAAGTATCGCAAGCCTTTGCTAAACTGATGCAGAAGGCTGGTATTGAATTCAGGATACTCGGCACACAGGAAAAATGTAATGGAGATACAGCAAGACGACTCGGTAACGAATACCTGGCTCAAATGTTTATGATGGAGAATGTTGAGACATTAAATCATTATAAAGTTCAGAAAATTGTAACTGCCTGTCCTCATTGTTATCACTCGTTAAAAAATGAATACAAACAGTTCGGTGGTAACTATGAAGTATTTCATCATTCTGAACTAATCGATAAAATGATTGCAGCTGGTAAAATTACGTTAAAGCAAAACGGTAAATCCAAAGTAACATATCACGATTCATGTTACCTTGGCAGGTATAATGAAGTTTATGAAGCACCCAGAAAAAATCTTGCAAGTATTGATGGAATTAATCTTGTAGAAATGAATCGAAAAAAGGACAAGGGTTTCTGCTGTGGTGCCGGAGGAGGCAGGATGTTTCTTGAAGATGAAGAAGGAGGAAGAATTAACGAAGAAAGAACTAGAGAAGCTCTTGAAACGGGAGCAGATACAATTGCCTCAGCTTGTCCATTTTGTATGACTATGTTGACAGACGGGGTAAAACATTATGAAAAGACCGAAGAGGTAAGAGTGAAAGATATTGCGGAAATTGTTCTTGATAGATCTAACTAACATTATCAACCACTAAATGGAGGAATACCATGGATAAATTCAATCAACTGGTTCAGTTCGTACAAGGATTAGAAACCGATTTTCATAAGTTTTATGAGAAAGGTCAATCCGCTGCAGGTACGCGCGTAAGAAAAGGTTTAAGTGATTTAAGAAAACTTTGCCAGGAAGTACGTAAAGACGTGCAGGATGTTAAGGCTCAAAGAAAAGAAGCTAAAGGATAAGTGACCTAAGCTTCCCATTTATGAAATGAGGGCTGGATTGAGAAATTGATTCAGCCCGTTTTTTATGGTTAGCCATTCCCCCGGAATTATGAAGTCAATATTTATTGGTTTAATATTTAGTGCCGCAGCTTCATTTCAATACTTCTTTTTTAAAAGTGAAGTAGTTGAGAAGCCTGAGGCTCCAAAGCAAGAGGATTCTGTTTTCACTGCAACACTCTGTTTTGTTGGTGATTTAATGTGTCATTCCACTCAGTTTAACTATGCCAAGGTTGATGCTGACAGCTTTGACTTTACAGGTGTTTTCAGAGTAGTGAAACCATATTTATCGAAAGCCGATTTAACAATAGGAAACCTTGAGACAGTAATTGCCGGAGAGGATAAGGGATACAGCGGTTATCCATACTTCAATGCACCTGATGATTTTGTTTATGCGCTTAAAGATGCAGGTTTCGATCTTCTGATTACCGCAAATAACCACGCTCTCGATCAGGGGTGGCATGGCGTAAAAAAAACTATAGAGGTAATAAATCAAAATAAAATTCATCGAACCGGTACTTTCACTTCGCAAGAAGATCAGGATTCGATAAGAATATTTCAAATAAATTCGATTAAGGTTGCAATATTAGCATACACCGAAAACATAAATGGTGTTTCAATTCCAAAAGGAAAAGATTTTATTATCAACTTGATTGATGAAGAAAAAATAAAAAAAGATATAACCAGGGTAAGAGAAAAGAATATTGATGTTGTTCTGGTTCACCTGCATTATGGACCTGAGTACAAC
>JBATIA010000126.1:0-2048 GCA_049667415.1 Ignavibacteriaceae bacterium | reverse complement strand
GCGGGTTGTGCTGCATTAAAACACATTAAAGATAACCCGGGAATTTATAAAGAGCTTGAAGAGAAGTCGACTTATTTAGAAAAAGGATTTAAAGAAAACCTGAAAGCAATCGGAAAAAACTATGCGACGAACAGGATTGGTTCAATGATGTGTATGTTTTTCACTGAAGAAATTGTTGATGATTTTAAATCTGCGGTCAAATCAGACACAGCTCTTTACGGAAAATATTTTCACGAAATGTTAAATCGCGGAATCTATCTTGCACCAGCACAGTTTGAAGCTTTGTTTGTTTCAACAGCGCACAGCAAAGAGGATTTGGATAAGACTATTGAGGCACACCAAGAAGCGCTGAGAGCCACTCTTTAGCTCTGCCTTTGAATGACTGAATGATTAAATGAGTAAAGATGTTTTGCAGTTAAGATTTTATTGTTTGGGAAGAGTAACCAGAGATGTCCAGCTTTCTTCTAACCCTTTCTCATTCAAATCTTGTCTTTTCATACTTTATATATTATTTTATGGTTAAAACGTAGTAATAAGTTATAGCAAACAACTATAAAACTCAAACATTCATTTGCTGAGAAGTTGTAGCACATGGAAAAACTGAACAAAATGAAATACAGACTGCTAGTAAATTACATAGGTGGATTATTTTTTCTGGTGATTTTAGGATGTACACCTACAACTGAGAATCAACTTTTTTATGAACAAGCAGGAACCGGAGAGACAATTCTATTTATTCACGGTGCGCAGGAAGATTATAGAGCATTCGCATCTCAATTAGATTTACTTAAATCGGATTACAACGTTATAAGTTACAGTAGAAGATATAATTATCCGAATAAAAGCGAGTATCAAGAGGGGGTTGCATACAGCCCTAAAACCGAAGCGGAGGACCTTGAAACTCTAATTAATTCGCTAAAGATCAAGACAGTTCATATTGTTGGTCATTCCTATGGTGGGCTTGTTGCTATGGAATACACTCACAATAATCCGGATAAAGTTCAGAGCCTAACACTTTCTGAACCTCCTCTATTACAAATATCGGGCTGTAGTCAATGGTATCAGGTTGCTCAAAAAGGACTTATTGAAAATGTTGGTGCAGCTTTTAAAACGAAAGACACAACCCAAGTGATGAAAGCGATCTTTGAGTTTTTTGTTGGAGCGGATATTCAAGAACAGCTTCCCCCTGAAGTTCTTCAACCGCTCAAAGCAAACTTATCAGAAATGAAAGCCTTGGTAAACTCAGATGATCCTTTTCCTGCTATAAACACAGATTTTAAAACTCCAGTCATGTTGATTACCACAGGTAATACAATGCCGATGTTGAAATGTACAAATGAAGCCTTAGTCAAACAAATGCCAAAAGCAAAACTCATACACCTTCCAGATGCCTCACATGAAATGTGGATGACTCATCCTGAAATTTTGTCAACTCACTTAAGAAATTTCATATCAGGGATACACTAGGGAAATACCGAATAGAAACATCCACGTGCTACAACAAAGTATAAAATTTATGGCTCACTTAAGAAATAATTGAATCATTTGAACAAATAAGTGTAAATTGTACTTCCGAAAAATACGAACTCGCTTGCCCTTTTGATCCGCAGAGGTTCAGTTAATTTGGAGAAAGAAGGATGCTGGTCGGGTTGGCCGCTTCAAACCCCGCCGAAAAAGCGGGCAGATGCACGCTGCGCCAGTCGCCACAAACTTTATACAAGACCGTTGGCTGTAATTTAAAAATGGACGAAAAACAAATCATAGAATGGTTGCTTAAAGGTGATGTTTCAATACAATACCAGGTTTACCATGATTTGTTAGGAACTGACCGAAAAGATTTACAAGACAGAATTTTAGATGAGGGTTGGGGAAAACAATTTTTATCTAAAAGAAAACCAAATGGCCATTGGGGTGATCGGTTTTATCAGCCTAAATGGATTTCAACGCACTATACGGTTCTCGACCTTCGCAACTTGAATCCAAATCCGAACAACAAATTTGTAAAAGAATCCATAGAGCAAGTATTGAATAGTTCGATAGCTGAAGAT
>JBATIA010000125.1:0-3589 GCA_049667415.1 Ignavibacteriaceae bacterium | reverse complement strand
TTACGAATGAGCAACACGGAGCCAATCTTACGATTAAATGTTGAAAGTAGGGGTGATGAAAAGCTGATGAAAGAGAAGACTGAGGGGTTGTTAAAGATTATCCGGAGTTATAAAGACGAGGGGAATATCGGTATAGGGTATAAAGTAATAAGGGTTTAGAATTTTAAAGCATATACCCACAGACCCTATTCCCTACAATTCTGCCTCAACAGTAAATGGTACTTTAAGTTTTTCCCATTCAAGTCTTACTATTGCAGTATTATCAGATTTTTTTGTAAATGTATAAGCCAACCATTCCTGCCAGCAGTTATTTTCTTTTTCCGGGGTAACTTCAACGCGCAGCGCATCTTCAACGTCGTTATATTCAAATGCACCCCATTGGTCAGCAACTTTGTTAAATATTATAGTCCAGTTTTTTGTGGTTGGAATAGCAAAAAAGCTGTAGCTGCCTGCTTTGAGTTTTTTACCGTTTATTTTTACGTCAGTGGCGAAAGTTATCTTTGTAGCTTCGTTTGCACCCGCACGCCAGACCGCATTGTAAGGAACAAGACCGCCCCAAATAGTTCTTCCTTTTACACCCGGTCTATTGTAATCAATCGTGATTTCAGTAAAACCGACAGTTTGCTTTACTTCGGCTTTAGGGCTTATTCTAACTTCTTCTTTCTTCTGGGAATAAATATCGACTGAATAAATTCCGGATAAAAAAATAGTTAACAGAATTAAATTGAAAAATATTCTAATTTGAGAATTACTCATTACTCTTCCTGATATTTTAAATGATTTATTTATTTCTAAATTTAACTAAAGATTCTGTAATTTTTTCAGTTCATCAACTACTTTATCAATCTCTTGTTTTGTATTATAGAAATGTGGTGCAAATCTAATGTAACCTTCACGTAATGAGCAAACTATTTTTTTCTGGCTCAGGTGATCAAATATTTTTTGTGCATTTTCACTTTTAAAGCTCACAATCCCCGACAGGTTTTTATCTGGAAGTGATAGGAGGGGTGAATCATATCCAATCTCCGAAAGCTTATTTATGAAATACCTGGAGTTATCCAAAATCTGCTCTTCAATTTCATCAAAGCCAAATTCTTTAAATAATTTCATTGAAGAATTGAATGCATAAATACCAAGGTTATTCAATGTACCAGGTTGAAATCTTTCTGCAGTTTCTTTTGTAGTAAGATCGAAGTTCAGCAGATTCCACGCATCTTTTACTGCAAGCCAGCCAATTGGAGCTGATTTCATTCGTTCCTGAAGCTCTTTTCTAACAAATATAAAAGCCAATCCTTGTAAACCCAAAAGCCATTTTTGTGTACCGTTTGAAAGAAAGTCAATATTAAATTTTTCCACATCCAGTCTAACGGCACCCAAGCCCTGAATTGCATCAACAGAAAAGAAAATTCCTTTCTCTTTGCAAACCATTCCAATTTTTTCAAGATCGATTCTATAGCCCGATAAAAACTGCACAAAGCTAACTGAAATTAATTTTGTTTCTGGTTTGATTGCAGCAATCACTTCTTCTGCAGTTACAATTCCATTTGTTGATTTTATAAAATCAATTTCAACTCCCTTTTCTTTCAGTTGAAGGAAGGGATAAACATTGGCAGGGAACTCAACATCATTTAAAATTATTCTGTCACCAGATTTCCATTCTAATCCCAGTGCAAGCCAGATTATTCCGTTTGTAGTGTTATCGAGAAAAGCTATCTGGTCTGCATCACAATTAATCATTTCTCCAATCGTTGTTTTAGTTTCATCGGCAACATCTTTGAAGGCGTAATAGTCATCAATTTTTTCTTCACTGCGCTCTTTTAAAAATGCTTCTATTCTTTCTTTCACTTTTATGCTTATTGGTCCGGTTGAAGCGTGATTGAAATAAATTATTCTGTTTTTTAGGTATGGGAAATAGCTACGCGCTCTAATAATTTGTTCTGGAGTTAACATTTAAAGCTTTTCTTTTTTTCAGATTTCTTCTTGCCTATTTGCAACTTATTGAAGTTACTTCTTTTTAATTCTTTCTCCCCAGTAACCTGGCTTTCGTGCAAGATGTGTAATCGCAGTGATAAATATTTCATCTTTCCGGATTTGATAGATTATTGCAAACGGGAACCTGTTAGCTATACATTTTCGTGTGTTTTTGGAATAGACTGGATATGCAATTGGATATTCAACGATACGTTGAATTGATGAGTAAATTTCTTCTAAAAACTTTAATCCAAGTTTTGACTGCTGCTCTTCGTAATAATTAACTGATTGACTTAGTTCAAAACTGGCATCGGGATGGAAAGTAAATTTCACTTGGTGAATTTACTTCTTATTTCTTTTATTACGTTTTCACCGTTCAATGATTCCACCTTTTTACTATCATAATCCCGAATCCGCTTCTCAACCTCTTCCATCCACAACCGATCAATATCAGTTTGCGTTGGAACATTCAGGCTTTGTAATAGTTTATCAACTAATTCAGCTCTTTCTTCCAGAGGAAGCATTAAAGCCTCTTCAATAAATTTTTCTGCTAAATCACTCATAATCGGGTCTCGTTAGATTACTCTGTTTATTTTATATAAATATATGCTATAAAAGGACATTTTACAAAAGGGCAACAGATTTTCATTAAGTTATATTCGCTCAGATAACCGAAGTTAAAAATTTTAATATGTACTGCAGGGTAATTTGTTTTCTTTGATATTAGCAACAATAATAATTAGATTTTGAGAGAAGATTTTACAAGCATATATCCTAAAATACCAACCAAAATCAAATTATAATGGATAAAAAAATGACTTACCCTAAAGCTCCAAAACACAAACAACTGACTATTGAGGATTTAAGATGGAAATGTGACCCGGAAATTTTTGAGTTTACTTCAACAGAAGAATTAAAACCGATTGAAGGAATTTTAGGACAGGAGCGTGCGCTTAAAGCATTAAAGCTTGGTGTGGAGATGAGAGCACCGGGTTATAATATTTTTATTGCAGGAATGTCCGGTTCGGGTAAAGCCACTACTGTAAAGCAAATGCTTGAGACAATAGGGGCAGATTGCCCCCCGTTATATGACTACGCTTACGTAAATAACTTTAAAGATCCTGACAGACCGATCCTTCTTACTTTTTCAAAAGGAAAAGCAAAAACTTTCAGAAAAAACCTTTTGCGTGCTATAGAAATACTGAAACGAAAAATACCGCAAGTACTGGAAAGCGAAGCATACCTTGAAAAAAAGAAAAAAATAATCTCAGACTACAATCAAAAAGAACAAGAACTGATGCAGGAATTTGATAATAAGTTGAAAAAGGTGGGGTTTACGTTGGGTCAGGTTAAAATGGGAGAAATTGCGCGACCGGATATAATGCCAATCATTAAAGAAAAACCGGTGCCGGTATTTCAGCTTAACGAACAAATTGAGCAGGGAAACATCACGCAATCAGAAGCAGAGGAAATAATAAAAAAGTATAACGATCACCAACCGGAACTTCAGCTATTATTTAAAAAAGGATTGAAAGTAAGTGAAGAGTTCCAGGAGAAAATGCAAACGCTTGAAAAAGGGAGCATCGTAAATGTTGTTAAGGGAATAATTGACAACTTT
>JBATIA010000124.1:0-4669 GCA_049667415.1 Ignavibacteriaceae bacterium | reverse complement strand
ATGAGAATATTAATTGATGAAGAAGAATTAAGTTGGAAAAAAGCCTGGGATATTACAACTAAAACTTTTGCTTATACGAACCATACGGTTGTACCTGAAGCTATGGAAGAATGGTCTCTTCAGCTATTTGAAGAATTATTACCACGTCATATACAAATTGTGTATGAAATAAACAGGAGATTCATTGAAGAGGTTAAAAAGAATTATACCACGGACCCAAATATTCTTTCCGGTTTATCTATAATAAATGAGCGCGATGGTAAGTCCGTTCGTATGGCTAATCTTGCTATAGTTGGAAGTTTTGCGGTGAATGGAGTTGCTGCACTACACACAGAAATCCTGAAGACAAGAATATTTTCTCACTTTAACAAAATCTATCCCGGTAAGTTTATTAACATAACAAACGGAATTACGTCGCGGAGATGGTTAAAAACCGCAAATCCTTTTCTCTCTGAAATTATTAGTAACAAAATCGGTGCAGACTGGGTTTACAATTTAGATGAACTTCGGAAGATCGAAAGTTTTATTGATGATCAGGATTTCAGGGAAGATTTTAGAAATGCCAAATGGCTGAACAAAAAATTATTAATTAATCTTATCGAGGGAGAAAATGGTATTAAAATTAATCCTGATTCAATGTTCGATGTTCAGATTAAAAGATTTCACGAATATAAACGTCAGCTCCTTAATGTTCTGCACATAATTACACTTTATAACAGGATAAAAGATAATCCAAAACTCGAGATGGTACCTCGAACCATTATTTTTGCCGGGAAAGCTGCGCCTGCTTATTTAATGGCTAAGCTTATTATTAAACTAATAAATTCAGTAGCCGGTGTTGTTAATAATGATCCGGACGTTGGCGATAAATTAAAAGTGGTTTTCATACCAAATTATTCAGTAACTCTGGCTGAAAAAATAATTCCTGCTGCTGATCTTTCGGAACAAATTTCTATGGCTGGTCTGGAGGCTTCGGGAACAGGGAATATGAAGTTTGCACTCAATGGTGCTTTGACTATAGGGACAATGGATGGTGCTAATATCGAAATCCGTGAAGAAGTTGGAGAGGAAAACATTTTTATATTTGGTTTGCTTGCAGGAGAAGTTGTTAAACTAAAAAACTCCGGTTATAATCCTAAAACATTTTATAACTCTAATCAGATGTTGATGAGAGTAATAGATATGATCGCACAGGATTTCTTTAGTAAGAATGAACCCGGAATATTTAAATCTATAGTTGATAGCCTTCTCGGAACTGACTATTATTGCCTCTTAGCTGACTACCAGTCGTACATTGATGCACAGGATGATGTTAGCAAATTATATTTAAATACTGACGAGTGGACAAAGAAAACAATTTTGAACGTTGCCCGTGTTGGCAAGTTTTCAAGTGACCGTTCAATCCGGGAATATGCAGAAAAAATCTGGAAAGTTGAACCGGTTAAAATTGTTCAATCATAAAAGAAAAAGGAATTAATGAATTACGAAATACATCCACAGGTAAGAATAGGTCACATTCATTTAACTGTAGCCAATCTCGAAAGAGCAGTTAAATTTTATACAGAGATGTTAAGATTTTCAGTTACTGCAAGATTTGGTGACACAGCAATATTTTTATCATCTGGGAATTACCATCACCATATTGGTTTGAACACCTGGGCAGGAGAAGGTGCACAGGCACCACCCCCGGGACATACGGGTCTATATCATTTTGCTATTCTATATCCAAACAGGGAAGAACTTGCCAAAGCTTTCAAAGTTCTGTGGGAAAATAAATATCCAATAGATGGCGCCTCGGACCACGGAGTTTCCGAATCAATTTATCTTAAAGATCCTGATGGAAATGGTATTGAGCTTTATTGCGACAGACCACGTGAAGAATGGCCTGCTGATGAAGAAGGAAATGTAGTTATGATAACAAAAGCCTTAGATTTACCAAATCTTCTTTCTGAATTGAATAACTTTTGAGTTTTGTGATACTATGTTTGAATATTTAAGAAAAGTCCTGCTAACTGAAAAAGATGAGCATCCTGGGATAAACTCTAATCAGCCAGCCAGGGAATCCAGTTCAAAAAAACTTCAGGTAGCAACCGCTGCTCTTCTTGTTGAGATAGCAAAAGCCGATGGTGATTTTTCAGATGATGAAAGAAAGAGAATAATTGATTTGATGAAAGCTGAGTTTAATCTGGATGACGAATGCGTAAACGAATTACTTAATCTCTCGGAACAAAAAGTTAAAGACAGCATTAGTGTTTATGAATTTACTTCTGTAATTAACGAGAGTTTTAACCAGCAGGAAAAATTAGAACTAATTAAAAATCTCTGGAGAATTATTTATCAGGATGGTAAGCTAGACAGTCACGAGGACAGGCTAATTAAAATAATCGGTAGTACGATGAACCTGGAACACAGAGATGTAATCGGTGCAAAGCTGTTTGTTAAAGAGGAAATGGGACAGTAAGAAATAACCTGCCCAACATTGGGCAGGCCTAAGTTTTATGAAAAACGGAAGTTAATTTTTCAACTCTCTCTCAATTGCAGTAATCACTTCATTGCTCGTCGGTTCAACTTTAGTACGGAATCTTTCGACAATCTTTCCATCTTTAGAAATAAGAAACTTCTCGAAATTCCACTTAATATCACCTTTTTCTGTAACGCTATTGTTAATCAGTCTCTCGTAAAGTGGTGATTTGGCTTCGCCCAGGACTTTAATCTTATCAAATAATTTAAAAGTCACTCCAAACTTTGAACTGCAGAAATTTTGAATCTGTTCATTTGTTCCGGGTTCCTGTCCACCGAAATCGTTGCAGGGGAAGGCAAGAATTTCAAAACCTTGTGTAATATATTTCTCATAAATCTCCTGCAAGCCTGCATATTGGCGGGTGTAACCGCATTCGCTTGCGACATTTACAATTAGAAGAACTTTACCGTTGTAGTCGGAAAGGTTGATTTTATTGTTATTCATATCAAGAACGGTAATATCATTTATATTATTCATCGATTCATTCCCTTTTTTGTTGGAAGTGAGGCTTTGATTTTCCTGTGCAAATAATTGTGATAATGTTAAAAGTGTAACGATTAAAGTTGATTTCACAAGCATTGTTTTACCTTTTTAATTTCTTGAAACAATAGTGTAACAATTAAAGTTCAATTACTTATTTCTTTACCCTGACAAGATCCATAACCAGGCAGGAAGTTAATGGTTCTAATCCAGTATTTTTTCTGATTGTATGAATTTTTGACCCGATTAGCTGTCCAAGAAAAAATGCAGGAACTGTAAAAAAGAAAGTCATCGGCTCGAAACCATTGCCTGATAAAACTCTGAATAAAATTATAAACGGGATAGGGAGATGTATTGCAAGAATAAACTGGATAGAAAATCTCTGCACATTTGCCCGCCAATAACCGAACGGAAGATTTAATATAATAACAAAAAGAGATAACAGGATAATATTCATTTGAATTAAAAAATTTGAGAGCGAACTTAAGAAAAATGATAAGCAGAGCAAAAGACAAAAACCCCCTCCTTCGGAGGGGGAAGGGGGAGGCTCTTAACTCATTAACGCAGCTATTGCTGCTGTGTTTACAATATCGTCAACACTGCAGCCACGACTGAGATCAAAAAATGGTTTTTTTAAACCTTGAACCATTGGTCCAACTGCTTCAGCTTTGCCCCAGCGTTGAGCGATTTTGTATCCAATATTTCCAGAATTCAGATCAGGGAAAATAAGAACGTTCGCTTTACCTGCAACATTGCTACCCGGGGCTTTTTTCTTTCCAATGGATTCAATTACTGCAGCATCAAATTGTAATTCACCGTCTACATTTAAATCCTGTCGCTTTGTGCGAATGATTTCAGTCGCCTTCAAAACTTTATCCACGGCTTCATGTTTTGCGCTTCCTTTTGTGGAGAATGAAAGCATAGCAATAAACGGTTCCTCGCCGGTTAGTTTTCTGTGATTATCTGCAGTTGAAATTGCAATATCTGCAAGCTGTTTTTCGTTGGGGTCAGGAACGACTGCGCAATCTGCAAAGGAGTAGTTTTTCTCCGGAAAAAGCATTAAAAAGAAACTGGAAACTATCGAAATCCCTTCAGGCATTCCTATACATTGAATCCCTGCGCGCATTACATCTGCGGTTGCCGAAGCTGAACCGGCAACACTTCCATCAGCCATATTTTCTTTTACCATCATCGCTGCAAAAAAGAGATCCTGCTGAACAGTGCTTCGTGCCTGTTCAATTGTTACACCTTTATGCTTACGAAGGTTGAAGAAGATATTTGCAAAGTCACTCAGTTTTTCAGATTTAGTAGGGTTAATAATTCTAATTCCTGTTAAATCAACATCCAGTTTCTTTGCATCTTTAAGAATTCTGTCCTCATCACCAAGTGTAATTATTGAAAGAGTCTTCTCTTTTGTAAGTCTTTCTGCTGCCTTTAGAACCCGATCATCATGTGACTCGGGAAGAACGATTGTTTTTCTAAGTCTGGCAGCTTTTTCTTTTATCTCATTTAATAGCTTTATTTCCATCTTATCTCCGGAATGTTCAGAATTTAGTATTCAAAATTACTAAAAACTCATGTCATTCATTAAAGAGGATGACAAATTGGAGGGGCACTTTGCACTGGTCTTGATAATTAAAATACGATCTGTCAATTATTATCATACAC